>JBFJPA010000013.1:0-19175 GCA_041617355.1 Longimicrobiales bacterium | reverse complement strand
GCAGGCGAGTCCCAGCAGCCCGATCTGCGCCATGAGGCCGGCCGCGAGCGTGGGCGTGGCGCCCGCCATCGCTTCGCGGAACAACTCGAGGCCCCGCCGTGTCGGGTACATTTCCAGCTCGAATTCGACGTTGCCGCGGTAGTGCAGCCATACGCCGATACCGCCCACGACCAGGAACGCGAGCATCCCGGTCTGAAACAGACGCACGGTCACGATGCCGGGACGCATCCAAACGGCGAGGGTCAGGAGCGCGCCGGCGGCGATGGCGTAGAGCGGGATCTGCTGCTGCAGGTCTTCGATGTGCTCCAGAAGGAACAATTCGACCATCGTCCCGACCATGCTGAAGAGCAACAGAGCGAGCAGGCCATGACGCAGCGTCTCGAGGCGGGGTCGCGCCGCGGGGCGCGGGCCGTTCACGCTGTCCGCGGGACGCGCGCTCGACTGGTGGGACATGCTGGCGCTGACTCCCCGTTCGCTCGGTCGGTCGTATCCTTGTAAGCTGTCATCATACGCTCTCATAGACGTGCCGGCCACCGCGCGCGTTGGACCCGCGGCACTCTCGCTGCGGGTATCGTCGTTGCCTCGTGGCCGGCCTGCAGTCTGGACCGGAGGAATCCATGACCTGGGACGATCCATTCAACGCCTTGCTCGAAAAGCTGGTCAGCTGGGGACAGCAGGCGATTCTCGCCCTCCCCAACGTCGTGGCGGCGGGCATGATCCTCGGCATCTTCTGGTTCGTCGCGCGGGCGCTGCGGACTGCCGTCTCGCGGCTACTCGCGACGGCCAGCGCGCCGCCCCAGATCCAGCGTCTGCTGGCCACAATGACCGGCTTCGTCGTCGTCATGGCCGGCGTCTTCGTCGCGCTCGGCATCCTCGAACTGGACAAGGCCCTGGCCTCGCTGCTGGCCGGTGCCGGGATTCTCGGCCTCGCGCTCGGCTTCGCGTTCCAGGATATCGCCTCCAACTTCATGGCCGGCATCCTGATCTCGATCCGGCGCCCGTTCCGGATCGGTGACCTCATCGAGACCAACGGGTTCTTCGGTACCGTGGAGCGCGTCGAGCTGCGCGCCACCATCGTCCGCCTGCCTCCCGGCCAACTCGTGCGTGTGCCGAACAAGGACGTGTTCGCCAATCCGATCATCAACTACTCGGAAACCGGCGAACGGCGCGTGGATCTCGGCGTGGGCGTGTCATACGGCGATGACCTCGACCAGGCGGAACGCCTCGCGCTGAAGGCCGTCGAGGGCGTCGAGCAGCGCGCCGCCGAGCGCGAGCCCGAGTTGTTCTACGAAGCGTTCGGCGATAGCTCCGTCAATTTCATCGTGCGGTTCTGGCTCGGCTCGACGCGGCAGCGGGACTATCTCGCGGCACGGAGCGAAGCGATCAAGCGAATCAAGAAAGCGTACGCCGAGAACGGCATCACCATCCCGTTCCCGGTCCGCACGCTGGATTTCGGCATTGTCGGTGGCGAGAAGCTCGCCGACGCACTGCCGCGCGAGTTGTTCGTGAACGCGCGGGCGAGCTGATCAGGCTTCGAGCAACGCGGAGCGGGCGAGTCCCTCGAGGCTTCGTTCGAGGCCCATGGCCAGCACGTCGCGCACGCTGGCGCCTTCGACGGGCAGGTCGACCGCACCGGTCGTGACGAGCCGTTCGAGCTCCGCCAGAAGCTGGTCGCGATCGCGCGTGCCGTCGAGCAGCTCGAGCAGCGCCCGACCCAATGTGTCGCCGATCTCGAGAGTGCCGTGCGTGAGCGTCGTGACCAATCGCTGGCGGCGGGCCTGGAATCGCGCCACCGCGCTCGCCCGCGGGCGAGCGCCCGGACGAATCACGAAGGCATGAGCCGCCGAGCGCAACTCCACGTGCGACGCGCCCGCGAGCGAGAGCAGGACCGACGCCATGATCTGCTCGTCCCGTTCGGGATCGGCCGCGCGACCCTGTTCGCTGCGATGGCGCGCAGCCGCGAGAAGCGTGTCGAATGCAATCGCCTGTGGCGAGGCTTCGCCGAGGATCGCGAGCGCCGCCTTCGCGACCGGGTGGTCGATGCGAATGGCCGTCCCGCGCGGACTGCGGAAGACGGCCTCGCTCCGGTCCGTCAGGCGGGCGCCGTCCTGCAGCGTCAGCCGGGAACTGGCCGCGAGCCGACGCAACCGGAGCGGCTCGAGCGGCGTCAGCTCGACACCGGTACGACTCAGCAACGTCTGACGAAAGCGGCGGGCCCGCAGGTAATCGAGACGCTGCTCCTTCGCGACGCGATCCTGCGATTCGAGTTGTGACAGCTCCTCCCGCGCTGCCGCCAGCGTTGGATCGTGCTCGTAGCGCATCATGAAGAACTCGGCCTCGCCCAGGAACGCCAAACCATGGCGAGATGCCAGCTGGACGAATTCCGTGATCGAAAGCGGGACGTTCAGCGGCGCCAGCCAGTCGTGGAAGATGGCGCCATCCGCAAGATCCGCGAACTCGGCCGCCAGTGCACGCGCGAATTGCTGGAACGGTTCCGAGCTCTGTGGACCCGCACTGAACATGCGCATCGATTCGCGGGCGCGGGCAATCCTCTCGTCGGGCGGGCGATCCGGCACATCTCGCAGCAGCACGAAATCGCGCAGGATGCTGCGCAACCGGTTGCCGGGCTCGGCCAGGTAGCTGACGAACGCGATGCCCTGCGGCGCGAGCACCTCTCCGCAAAGCTCGAGCACGCGGTTCCGCACCGGCTCCGGCACCCACGAATACAAGCCGTGCGCGATGACGTAGTCGAACTTGCCGACGTCCGTCGCCAGGTCCATGACGTCGAGCACATGCAGCTCGAGGTTGCGCAGGCCGAGTGCTCGCGCGAACGCCTGGCCGCGCGCCACCGGTGCGGCGGCCAGATCGATGCCGACGAAGCTCGCTTCAGGCAGCGTGTACGCCATTGGCACGAGGTTCGCCCCATCGCCGCAGCCCAGCTCGAGGACGCGGCACCGATCGACCGGCGCCGGATCCATTCCGTGCAGGATCCCGATCGCGCCCAGATTCGCCGGATGTGTCTCCGGGAACGCGTGTCCCGGATAGACGACGTCGTCGTAGCTCGTGGCCGGCGGCGGCATGCTAGAACGGCAGGCCGACGGCCTGGCAGAGATATTTCACGAACGGCGCCGCATCGCGGCAGCCGGCCGCGAACGAGCGGAGAAACCCCGCCGACGTGACCTCGGCATCGTCGATTTGGTAGCTGCCGATGAAATCCTTGCGCTTCAAGTCCTCGATCATGGGGTGGTCCGCGTCGTAGCCGCGCGGCGGCCTGGAGAGCGAATCGCCGGACAGCTCGAACCGCGTGCGGAAGCGCTTGTCATCCCGCGCCCGCTTCCAGGCTTTCGGGTCGTCCACGATCGCATCGCGCAACGCGCGCAACGTGGGCGAGCTCGGGTGCCAGATGCCGACGCCGACGAAGACGGACTCCGGTTCGATGTGCAGATAGAATCCCGGCGCGTGCACATCGCGGTCGGTCCCGTGCATGAAGCGAATCCCCGTGTGTGTCTTGTACGGGCTCTTGTCCTTGCTGAAGCGCGTGTCCCGATAGATGCGAAACAGAGAGCCGCCCACGGGACGTGGGTCGGCGCGGTAGTGGGTGCTGATCTTCTGCAAATGCGGATCGAAGTCGAGGATGAACCGGATGGCCGGCTCCTTCACATGCGCCTCGTAGCGGTCCTTGTTCGCCTTGAACCAGTCGCGATCGTTGTTTGCTTTCAAATCCCTCAGGAATGCGAAGGTCTCCTCCGTGAAATACCGGACTCCGCCTGCCATGTCCCCTCCCGCTCAGGCCACCGCCGCCGCCAGCGCGGCAACCGCGGTATCGATTTCCGTTTCGTCGTTGTAGATGTGTGGCGCCAGCCGCATCCAGCCGTAGTCGTATTCGCCGATCACGCGCGTTCGAATCTGCAGGCGCCGACTCGCGTCTGGCGTTCCGGGCGGCGCTTCGGTGTCGCTCAGCCGCCGCTGCAGCTCGAGCATGTCCCGTCCCGCGATGCGGAACGACACCATACCTGCTGCCGCGTCCGGTATAGCCGGCGACGTCAAGGACAGGCCGCGCACGTCGGTGAGCCCATCGACCAGCCGGTCGCGCAGCTGGCGAATGCGTTGCATGACGCGGTCGGACCCGATCGTGCGGTGGAACCGTAACGCCGCGAGCAAACCGAACAAGCGAGACTCATCGAGCGTGCCGAGGTGGTTGAACCGGTGCGCGCCGAGCGACCGGTCGTCCCAGCCGCCGGATGCGATCGTCGGCCAGAGCCGGGTTCGCCACGGCTCGCGCATCCAGAGCAAGCCCGTGCCCTGCGGCGCGAGCAGCCACTTGTGCGGCGACGATGCATAGAAATCCGGATCCAGGTCGGCCAGGTCCACGCGGATCAAGCCCGGTGGGTGTGCGCCGTCCACGACCGCGATGATGTCCCGTTCCCGGCACAGCCGCACGATCTCGCGAGCCGGCATGACCAGCCCATTCGTGAAGTTCACGTGCGAGAACGAGATGACGCGCGTGCGCGCGCTCACGGCGCGGCGCAACGTATCGACGACCGCCTCCGTGCCGGCGTCGGCCGAGGGGAGCGGCAGCACGCGCAACCGGAGACCCTGCCGGGCAGCCGCCAGCTGCCAGCAGCACAGGCCGCCGATGTGCTCGTGATCCGTCGTCAGGATCTCGTCGCCGGCCGCGAAGTCGAGACCGTTGGCGACGAAGTTCATCGCTTCTGTCGTGTTACGCGGGAACACGAAGCCCGCCGCGTCGCCGCCCAGCAGCTCGCCCAGCTCGGCCTTGAGGAGGTCCCAGGGCGCGGCCGGCGGGTACGTCTCGGCGACCCGTCGCGTGTGCTCGACGACGGCGTCGATCACGACGCGCGGCTGAGCACCGAGCGTGCCCACATTCAGGTAAATCCGGTGCTGCGGAATGACGAACGCGTCCCGCACCATCGACCAGAACTCCTGCGGCCGCGTCGCGTCGACCCGACGCGCCAGCGCCTCGAGATCCGACGCCCACGCCAGCGATCCAGCCAGGCCCGCGAGGAACCCACGCCGCGACAGATCTGCACTCATGCGCTCACGATGCTGACGATCCCGTCCCCCGTGCAACCGCACCCGTTGTCGTACCCGTACCCGTGCCCGCGGCCCGCCCGCGCCCGCATCCCGGACCTGTACCCGTGCCTGCGTCCCGCGTCCCGAGTAGGTTCCCGCATGCCTTCGCTCCTGCGCTTCTTTCGCGAGTATTACCGGCCGGACCCGGCAGCGGTGGTCGCCGAGGACACGACGTACGATCGTGACGGCGTGGCGCTGCCCGCGACCGTGTTCCGGCCCGCCCGCAAGCGCGGGGCGCTGCCGGGCTGGGTCGTGCTACACGGATTGACGTACACCGGTCGCGAACACCCCTCGCTCGTCCGCTTCGTGCGCGCGATCGCGGCCGCCGGCAACGTCGTGCTCGTGCCCGACATTCCGGAGTGGCGTGCGCTGCGTGTCGCGCCAGCCGTGACGATCGGCACCATTCGGGCTGCCGTGCGCGCGCTGCAGGCGCGCACCGACATCGAGCACGAACACGCCGGACTGTTCGGCTTCTCCTTCGGCGCGACGCAAGCGCTCATTGCTTCGACGGACTCCGACGTCGGCTCACGCCTGCACGGCATCGCCGCGTGGGGCGGATACGCCGACGTGCACCGTCTCTTTCGCTACGGCATGATCGGCGCACACGAGCTGGACGGCCAGCACTGGACCGACCGCCCCGATCCGTACGGCTGCTGGATCATGGCGGGCAATTACCTGACGCACATGCCCGGCTTCGATGACCATGGCGACGTCGCCACCGCCGTCTACGAGCTCGCCCTGGAAGCGTGGCGCCGCCGCCTGTTCGCGTGGGATCCCGCCTACGATCCCGACAAGATCCGGTTGCGTGAGCAGGTAGCGCCCGCACACCGCGAGTTGTTCGACAAGCTTGCGCCATTGACGACCCAGCCGCCGCCCGACCCGACGGTCATGGGCCCACTGTCCCAGCAACTCGCCGATGCCGCATTGCGCGTCGATCCGTTGTTCGATCCCACGCCGTTTCTCCAGCACGTGCGCGTGCCCGTCCTGCTCGCCCACGGCCGGCACGATCGCCTGATCCCGTTTTCGGAGACCGTCCACCTCTCACGGCGCCTGCCCGCTGCCGTCTTGCGCGGCACGACGATCACCGCGTTGTTCGAACACTCCGGCGGCGCCGCCGCCGGCCTCGGCCCCATTGGACTCGTGCGCGAGGGCGGCCGATTCGTCGACGTGTTGCGACGTGTGCTCCAATTGCCTGTGCGCTGACGCCGAGCACACGCAACCTCATCCGTCCATCCCCGCACCCGCACATCGAGCCCGAGCCCCGGCCAAGCCCCGGGGCTCGAGGAACCAATGTCACCCTCACACGCGTTCTCCCGGTAAGACTTTCCGCGGTGGGGCGGAATCGATTCAGGTTCCCGGACCCCCCGTCGATACTGCCGGGTAAGAGACCGCGACTTGACCGGGCGACGAAGCCCGGACCTGATGCGCAGTCTACGGAGTCGGTAACGATGGATTCTCCGGCGATTCCCGTTTTCCTGGCCGGGCCGTTTCCAGTTCTTCAGTACCACGCTCTGATCGACGATGAGGGCGAGGTCGAGCTGGATGTCGCGCTGTTGATCGCGGGCCAACCGAACGTTATCGCCTCGACGATCTTCCCCCTCGACGAGACCTGGGATCGGATCCTCGCCGCGTTACGCAGTGGCGATGCCCGGCTTGGCGTGGCAGGCGTCCCGCACGAGGACGATTCGCCCAACGGCGAGCCCATCTCCTATCCGTCGGCGTACGTCGGACTCGAATGTGCCAATGGTGAGCGGCTCGTGCTGGCCCACATTCGGGGACTGGACGCGTCACAGAATCCGGAAGCATACGCCCGCGATGTCATCGACTCGATCCTGCAGGGACACGCCCCCGAAGACCTCGGCATCACCATCGACGACTGACGCCGCTAGCAGCGCGGCAGTCCGCCCGGCCCCGTCGTCGCGGCCTCGAAGCGACGCGTCACCACCGAACCGAACACGCCCGTGCCTCCGCTGCCGTGTACACTCGGCACGCGCACCGTGCCGGACGGGTTGAAGCGACCGCCCCGCACCCAGTTCACGTAATTGCGGTCGGCGGCCGCGATCACCACATCCGCGACCACCTCGGGCGGCAGGCCTTTCTGCAGGGCGACGAGCGCCCTGCTCACGGTATCGTCGAAGCGATCGAAAAGGCCGAACTCCGTGGGGAACACGATGGTCGTATCCTCCCGGGAGATGGAGAGGCCGACCAGACGGAGCGGGTCGACATCGATCGTGATGCCCCGTTCGGCCAGCGCACGCCGGATGTTGCGCAGGCGAGTTTCCGCGATGTACACCCACGCGTCGTCGGCTCGGGTCCACACGAGCTCCAGTGTCGAGTCGACGGGAACATGGCACCGGCTGGGCTCCGGTCGCGTGATCCGGAAGGAACCGGGTACGACGGTCGTGCCGGTCAAACGTCGCCCGTCGCGCGTCTCGACTTCGAGGCTGTAGCGGCCGCCCGCACGCACGAACGAATTGCGCGGACCCGCGTGCCAGGCGTAGCAGCGCGTCGTGCGGAACCCCAGCGTGTCTTCCGGAACGAGACAGGTGGACGGGTCCTCGGCCAGAAAGGTGTAGGCGGTGCCGGCCTCATCGCGCACGCGGATGCTGGCCTCCGGCGGCGGACCCAGGCCCAGCGAACGTTGTACGAGCGCCGTCTGCTGCAGGTCGTCCGCCTGCAGGATGACTTCGACGATGACGAGGTCATCGGGCTCGGCGAGAGAGACCTGGCTGAGCTCGCAGCCGCCTGCCAGTGTGACGACGATCAGGCTGCCGATGGCGGCGCGCCTCTTCATGGGGCACCTGGCTGCGAGGGCGGCGGCCGCATGGCCGGCTTGCCTTCGCGCACGTGATCGAAGAACCGTTGCGTCGGGTACGCGAGATCGATGTCATCACGGCGCGCGAACGCGTTGAGCATCTCTTCCCAGATCGCTTGCGCCGTGCCGCGACGGGCACGCACCGGACACAGATAGCGAATCGTCAACAGGACACCGTGGTCGACCACGCTCGTGTACACGGTCGGCGTGAGTGTGCCGTAGTGGATCAGATAGAGGCGGCTCGCGGCCCGGATCTCGCGCCGCGCGTCCTCCAGCATCTCGCTGGCGTGACGCTCGACGATATCCAGCAGGATCTTCTTCGCGCCCTGCCAGTCGCTCTCGAAGGTGACTGCGACCGGGAGCTCGTTCCAGATGTACGGGAACCCTCGCGTGTAGTTGGCGAGCGGCGAGGTGAAGACCTGGCCGTTCGGCACGTGCACGATCCGGCCCGTGCTCTGGTCAGCCGCCACCCAGTTGCCGATTTCGAGCAAGGTGAACGCGAAGACGCGCAGGTCGATCACGTCGCCGGCGTGCGATCCGATCTGGATGCGGTCACCGACAACGAACGGGCGGCGCCACAGGATGAATGCCCAGCCGGCGAGGTTCTGGACCGAGTCCTTGAGCGCGACGGCGAGGCCGGCGCCGATGAGGCCGAGGAACGTCGCGAGCGACCGCATCCCCTCGAACCAGACCCGGCCGATGAGGAACAGCCCCACGAACGATGCGAAGTAGGTGATGCCCTTTCGCCAGTTGTATTTCGTGCGCTCGTCCTCGACGTTGCGGCGCACGATGGTCAGGGTGACCCAGCGGAGCAGGACCAGGACGACGATCACGGCGAGGCTCGACACGAGGCGGCGCTCGACGTCGCCCAGCCCGCTCAGCAGCCCCTGCATCTGCTCGAAGCGTTCACCCAGCTGCATCAGAACCGGACCTCCACGCCGAACGTGGGCAGCAGCGGGAACATCGATACGCCGGATCGCCGAGGCGGCGCGGCATCGAACTCGTAGAAGTAGAAGAGCGGATTCTTTCGATTGTACACGTTCAGGATGTCCAGGTACGGCGTGAAGCTGCCCCAGCTGCGACGGAACGTGCGACGCGCGCTCACGTCGAGCCGATGATACGTCGGATAGCGTTCCGCGTTGCGTGAGCCCAGCTCGATGGCGAGCAGCGCGTCGTCCGGGTCGGGCTCGATGCTGCGCCGACCGCCATCCGTCAGCTCATAGGTGTAGAGCCGGTACCCGGCGAGCGGCCGCGTGAAGGGCAGGCCAGTGCCGAGGTTCCAGCGCGCGCCCAGCTCATAACCGTTGGCGAGCTCCGCCTGCACGACCAGCTCGACGTCGAGCCGCCGGTCGAAGACGGGCGGGTAGCGAACGAGGGGCGCGGGCACCAGGCCGAGCGTCGGATCCTCGAAATCGCGCGTCGCCCGCAGCCAGGATACGGCGAGCGTTGGCCGGACGCGACCTGCGTCGCGACGCAGGAACAGATCAGCGCCATACGAGAGACCCGTCCCCGCGATCACGTCGTCCAAGTTGTCATTCGGGTCGTCGGCGAAGTTGTTGGTGACGACGCCGTCGAACGTGCGACGGTACGCCTCGAGCGAGACGAACCAGCCGCGAGGCAGGAAGGCCTCGACGCCGCCCTGGACCTGATCGGAGACGACGTGTGGCGCGCGTTCGCCGGCGAGGATCCAGATGTCGATCCCGAGCGGCAGCTCTTCATCGCGAAGCGAGTGCAGGAACTGAGCGAAGCGGCCGACCGCGAGCTTGACGGCCACATCGCCATCGCCGAAGAACCGTTTGGCCGCGAGGCGAGGGGAGGTGACGGTGGCCGAGGCACCGGCGCCGGGCGCCCAGTGGTCGGCGCGGATTCCCGCCTCGATCAGCCAGGCCTCGTCCGGCCGCCAGCGCGCCTGCGCATAGCTGCCGAGCAGCCAGGCGATGTCACGGCCGCTGCCGAATTCGGTGCCCCCCGAGACCGCCAGATTCGCGTACCGGAATCGATTGACCTCCATGCCGCCGCGCAGGTCGAGCGGCCCGGCGCGGCCGAGGTCCACATCGGCGCGGGCCAGCCACTGATGGATGCGCCCGCGCACATCGGTGTCATCGAAATCCGGAAAGCGGATACTGGTTCCGAAGCGCGTGTACCCGCCGCGCACTTCGAGCGTGCGGCCGCCGCCGAGCGGATGGGTCCAACCGATGCCGGCGAGATCGTTGCCCCATTGCCAGCGCAAACGCAGTGGGAACGTCGAGTCGGCCTGCGCGAAGTCCAGCACATCGCGGCCGGTGTAGGCGGAAACGGTGAGCCGCCCGCCGCTGCCCGTCCACGTCTCCGCGTGCAATTGCAGGTCGGTCAGATGGTACGGAAAGTCGAAGACGGGCTCGAGCAGGACGTCGAAGTACGAGCGTCGCAGCGAAGCGCGCATCCGCGTGTTGGAGAGCCCCGCGATGTTCGGTAGATCGGTTCCCACGGCGACGCGCGTGGCCAGCAGTGACAGACCTGCATTGACATCCGTGCCGACGCCGGCGGCATCGCTCTCCACCGACAGCACCGACGCGACGCGCCCGCCGTATTCAGCGGGGAATCCGCCGGCCAGGAGCTCGGCTCGCGCGATGACATCGGCGTTGAAGACACTGAACAGGCCGCCCAGATGGAACGGATTGTAGATCGGGATGCCGTCGAGCAGGATGAGATTCTGGTCGGCCGATCCGCCGCGCACGTTGAAAGCGGACGTGTAGTCGGACGTCGAAACGACGCCCGGCAGGATCTCGATCGCGCGGAGGACATCGGCCTCGCCCAGGCCCGGCAGCCGCTTCAACTCCTCGCGCACGAGGTCGCGGGCGGTCGCGCCCGCCTGCTCGGAGAACCGCTCGCGCGCGCGTGTCACCTCTACACCGACGCCGGGCAGCGGCACGACGACAGGCTCCAGCCGGACCTCGATAGACGTCGCGATCAGCGGGCCGACCGTCACCCGCTGGGTGAACGGGACGTAGCCGAGCACGTCCACGCGCAGCAGGACACTGCCCCGCGGGATGCTGCCGAAGTGGAATCGGCCGAGCCGGTCGGTCGCGAGCCCGCCGATCCGGACGCTGTCGGGCAGACTGAGCAGGGAGACCGCCGCGTCCTGGATCGGACGTCCGGCCGGATCGAGCACACGCCCCTCGACCACGCCGTCCTGGCCGGCTGCAGGCCCGGCCAGCAACGTGGCGAACGCCGCGAGCCCGAACCCGAGGCTCCGGCACCATTTGCGCGTGACCCGCATGACCGACGATTCCTCCCACCCAGCCACAACCCGTTCCCCACGCGGGCCCGGGTCCCGGGGGAAAGTAACCCGCGCGCCGTCATCGGTGTAGCGATGATACGAAGGAAACCGTGACCGCGCCGTCAGCGTACGGGGACCCGAGAAGGAGGTCACCGAGATGATCGAAGCCTTGCTGGGCGCCATTGGCATTGCCGTCTCTGGCGGTGCCGCCGTGGCTGGATATCTGAAGAGTCGTGATTTCGTGGTGCGTCGTCTCCGCTTTGTCGACGCCGCTCGCAATCCTGCCGCGCCGTGGCTCGCCGGCGCAGCAGCCGGCATCGCGGCTGCTCCGGTCGTCTGGCTGCTTCCGGTCATCGGCGGCGGCACGGCCGTTCTGTTCGGCGCCGCCGTCGGCGTCGGCGCCCGGGCCGGCATCAAGCGGATCGAACGCCCCGCACTCGAAGACTAGACGCTTTACGCGCGTGCGCTCGCGGGCGAGATTGGCCGCCGACCCTGGCCGTTCCTCGCACCCGAAGAGCCATGCAGACCCTTCGCAGCTACGTCCGCGGCGCCTGGCACGAAGCCGGCGCCGGGTTCCAAACGCTCGTCGATCCGTCCACCGAAGACGCCGTCGCGCGCGCATCCAGCGACGGCGTCGATTTCGCGGCGACTCTCGATTACGCGCGCACTGTGGGCGGACCCGCGCTGCGCGAGCTTAGCTTCGCACAGCGCGGCCAGCTCTTGAAGGACCTGTCGAAAGCGTTGCGTGAGCATCGCGACGAGTTGCTCGACCTGTCCCGCCTCAACAACGGCACCACGCTCGGCGATGGCGCCTTCGACGTCGATGGCGCCACGGGCACCCTCGCCTATTACGCCGCCCTCGGCCGCAGCCTCGGTGATCGCAGCATGCTCGCCGAGGACGAAATCACGACCATCGGGAGGAGCGACGCCTTCTGCGGCCGACACCTCCTGCTGCCCCGGCTCGGCGTCGCCGTCCACATCAACGCCTTCAACTTCCCCGCCTGGGGGTTCGCCGAAAAAGCCGCGGCCGCACTCCTCGCCGGCATGCCCGTCATCACCAAGCCGGCGACGGCAACGGCGCTCGTGACCTCGCGTTGCATCGAAATCGCCGTCGCCGCCGGCGTATTGCCGGATGGTGCGCTCCAGTTCATCTGCGGCTCGACCGGAGACCTCCTCGACCGGCTCGGGCCTCAGGACGTGGTCGCCTTCACCGGCTCGGCCGATACCGCGCGTGTGTTGCGAACGCGGCCTGCACTGCAGGAGGTCAACGCCCGCTTCAACACGGAGGCGGACAGCCTCAACGCCGCCGTGCTCGGGCCCGGCGCCGCCGACGACACATTCACGCTCTTCGTCCGCGAGGTCTGCCGCGAGATCACACAGAAGGCCGGCCAGAAGTGTACGGCGGTCAGGCGCGTTTTCGTGCCACGCGACACGATCGACCGCGTGCACGACGCCATCGCGGACCGGCTCGGGCGGACCGTCACCGGGAACCCCGCAGACGCCGACGTGCGCATGGGACCGCTCGCGACGGCGTCGCAGCTGCGGGACGTGCTCGCGGGCATCGCGAGACTCGGGACGGTCGCTTCGATCGTCGTCGGCGAAGGCCGCCGCACCGATGGCCGGGGCAGTCCGGAGGGACGGGGCTACTTCGTGGCGCCGACGGTACTGCGGGCCGCGGACGCCGGTGCAGCCGATGCCGTACACCGGCACGAAGTGTTCGGACCCGTCGCCACGCTGCTGCCCTACGACGGATCGAGTGACGAGGCCGCCCGGCTCTGCGCGCTGGGCGGCGGCATGCTCGTGACCTCGGTCTACGCAGACGACGACGCGTGGCTGGCCGGCTTTCTGGCGGGCGGCGGGGCCCACGCCGGGCGCGTCTACATCGGCTCCTCCGCCTCGGCTCCGGAATCGCCTGGCTCTGGCGTCGCGTGGCCACACAGCCTGCATGGCGGCCCCGGGCGGGCCGGCGATGGCGCCGAGCTCGGCGGCCGGATCGGCCTGTCGCTGTACCTGCAGCGGGTGGCCGTCCAGGGCGCCCGGTCGACGCTCGAGCAGCTCGACAGGCAGCCCGAGATCTAGCCGCTCGCCGAGCCCGGGACGCCGTTCGTGCGTCCCGGACGCCCGGCCGTCCCTGTCACGTTCGCGGTTCGTCGCGCGTTCCCCGTGATCGAAGATTGGAATCGGGGTTCGTCTCAGGCTCGGTCGGGGATCCGCGCGATCGTCGTTCGAAGGCTGCTTCCCCGCTCCAGTCCAGCGTCCCGCAAGATCGCCCAGCGCAAGGGGCGACGGGATCCTTCGTGTGAAAACTGAGTGACAACGCGATCGACCGGAGACGGTTCTAGCCCCGCGCGTGTGTGCTGCGCTTTGGCGCGCCTGTACACGGCTCGGGGCTTCACGGCTTCGGCGACGCAAGGTTCGGTTCGCTGTTCGCTCCCCCATCAAGGAGGCTTCATGTCCCGATCCAAGGCGTTCATCGCCCTGATCGCGGCCGGCTTGTTCTGGCCGGCGGCGGTCCAGGCGCAGAACGCGGTCATCACGGGCGCGGTCCGAAGTGAGACGCAGCTCGCCGTGCGCGGCGCGGTCGTCACCATTTCGGCACTGCAGCTCACGACGGTGACGAACGATGCCGGGCTGTACCGCCTGGTCGTTCCCGCCAGCCAGCTCCGGGGCCAGACGGTGACGCTGTCGGTGTCGTCGATCGGGTTCCGGAATACGGAGGTCCAGGTCCAGCTGCAGGCCGGCAACATCACACAGGACATCACGATGGCGGAGGAAGCCATCGCGCTGGACGAAGTCGTGGTGACCGGGACGGCGGGCCGGCAGGAGCGGCGGGCACAGGCCGCGCAGGTCGCGTCGATCAATGCGGCGCGCGTCACCGAGGTCGCACCGGTGAAGAGCGTGGCCAACATTCTGCAGGCGAGGACGCCGGGCGTGATGCTGCGGCAAGGCTCGGGCAGCACGGGCACGGCCCAGACGATTCGCATCCGCGGCCAGTCCTCGATCTCGCTCGACAACGAGCCGCTCGTCTTCATCGACGGCATTCGCGCCGACGCCCGTGACAGCCAGATCTACGGGCTCGGCGGACAGCAGGGCTCGCGCCTGAACGACCTGAAGGTCGAAGACATCGAGAGCATCGAGGTCGTGAAGGGCCCGGCGGCGGCGACGCTGTACGGTGCCGATGCCTCTGCCGGCGTGATCAACATCATCACGAAGCGCGGCCGCTCGCAGGGTGGCTTCACACAGTCGATCACGTTCGAGTACGGCGAAAGCGACCCGAACTTCACGCCGCCCGACAACTACGGCGTGTGCAGCGGCTCGGCGGCGAACCGGCCGGCGTGCGCGGGCCTGGCGCCCGGCACGGTGCTGGTGGACAACCCGCTGCTCCGCGAGAAGTCCTTCACGGACGGCGTCTACCGCAACCTGAACTGGACGCTGCGTGGCGGCGGCGAGCGTTACGGCGTGTTCGTCTCGCTCGGCGCGGACGAGGACAACGGCACGCTGCCCAGCAATTACTACGGTCACCTCAGCGGCCGCGCGAACTTCGACTTCGTGCCGCGCGAGAACCTGCGCATGGAGTTCGGCTTCGGCCTGATCCGCACAGAGACGGCGCTGCCGAACAACGACAACAACATCTACGGCTACCTCGGCGGCGGTCTGCTCGGCAACCCGACGACACGCGGCGAGGCCCGTGACGGCTGGTACGCGTCGAACCGGCAGACGCTGGCCATCAGCGCCATCGAGAACGTGGACCGCACGGTCCGCATCCAGCCGCGCGTTTCCGTGCAGTTCACGCCGATGCAGTGGTTCACGCACCGCCTCACGGCGGGCGCGGACCTGACGCGGACGCGCGCCTACAGCTTCTGGGCGAAGAACGACAAGGGCTGGTGGGATGATGCGCCGCGCAACACGGGCCGGATCGGCGAGGCGCGTCAGGGCTCCGACCGCTTTACGCTCGACTACATCGGCAACGTGACGTGGAACCCGCTCGACAACCTGCGTGCTGACTTCTCGGCTGGCACGCAGGTCATTACGCGCAAGCAGGACCTGACCTTCACGGAAGGCACGGGTCTGGTCACGAACGACACGCGCAACGTGAACGCGGCCGCGCAGATCACGAGCGGCGGCCAGTCCACGGTCGAGGAACGGTCCGTCGGCTTCTTCGGACAGGCGCAGATCTCGCTCAACGAGCGGATCTACTTCCAGGCCGGCGCGCGCGTCGACCAGCACTCCGCGTTCGGCGCCGATTCCGACCCGTTCGTCAGCCCGAAGGTCGGGATTTCCTACGTGATCTCCGACGAGCCGTTCTTCCGCAATCTGGTCGGCGAGTCGTTCATCACGACGGCCAAGCTGCGTGCCGCATTCGGCACGACGGGCCGCGCGCCGACGTCCGGTGCGCGCGCCAACTTCACGCCGAGCCCGTTCGCCATCACGTCGTCGCAGGTCCAGATCGGCATTCTGGCGCGCGATCCGGGCAACACGACGCTGAAGGCAGAGAAGGGGCAGGAGCTGGAGATGGGCTTGGATGCCGGCTTCATCAACGACCGGCTCGGCCTCGAGCTGACATACTTCAACAAGAAGACGACGGACCTGATCCTGGGCCGGCCGCTGCCCGGCTCGCTCGGCTTCTCGAACAACCCGCTCGTCAACATCGGCGCGGTCGTGAACCGCGGCTTCGAGATTGCCGCGACGGGCCGCCCCCTCACGCTCGACAACGTCGGCTGGGAGCTGCGCGCCGCCGTCAACACGCTGCACAACGAGGTCACCGACCTCGGTGACGTGAATCCCTTCGGCAGCTTCGCACAGACGCGCGAAGGCTACCCGATCGGCGCGGTGTTCGACTATCGCATCCGCGAGATCGACCTGACCGGCAACCGCGTGATCGTGTCCGACTCGCTCGAGTTCGTCGGCAATCCGATCAACCTGCCGGGCTGGGAAGCCACGTTCTCCAGCACGCTGACGCTGTTCAAGGACATCAGCCTGTACGCTCAGGCCGACGCCCGCGGCGACCTCATCGTCTACAACAGCACGGATGAGTTCCGCGACCGCCAGTTCGGCATCGGCAAGGCCGCGATCCTCGGCCCCGACGGCGTGGGCCGGGAGAACCACATGCGCAAGTTCGGCCCGTTCGTCACCGAGAGCGGACGTACGCTTTCTCGCAACTCCGTCCGCATCGGCTACCACGAGGACGGCAGCTTCCTCCGCCTGCGCGAGGTCTCGGCGAACTACCGCCTGCCGCGCGACTTCGTGCGGCGGTACGTCCGTGCCCAATCCGCGCAGCTAACGCTCGCCGCGCGCAACCTCGAGATCTGGACCGACTACACGGGTCTCGACCCGGAGACCGGCCAGTTCCTGACGGTGCCGCAGGACAAGCGGTGGACCGTTCGCTTCAACGTTACGTTCTGAGGGGGAGACAATGCGTACGCATCATCATAGAGTCCTCGGTCTCGCCCTCGCCGCGGCCACGCTGTCGGCCGCAGGGTGCGATGACTTCCTCGAGGTCAAGAACCCGAACATCCTGGAGGCCGATGCGGTCGATCCGGATCGCGACGGCGGCATCTTCTCACGTTCGTCGTTCCAGAACCTCATCGTCGCGACGGGTGACCTCGTCGTCTACACGGCGTGGTTCACGAACGAGGCGAGGGTCGGCGACACGTTCCCGACCCGCAACGAGTACGGCAAGCGGGACATCAACGACGTCACGAACGGCACGCATGGCGGCGTGTATTTCAACCTGCAACGAGCGGTGTCGAGCGGGGAGCAATCGATCCGGATTCTCAAGGAGAAGCCGGGTATCGACCTGGCCCGCGCACAATTCGCATCGGGCTTCGGCATCCTGTTCATGGCCGAATTCTTCTGTGAAGGCACGGTCGCGCAGGGCCTGACGGAACCCGGTCCGCGCATGGACACGCAGCAGCTGTTGACGATGGCGATCCAGCGGCTGACGGAAGCGCGCACGACGGCGCAGGGCATCACGGGCAACACGGAGGCCAGCAACATGGCCACGGCGGCGCTCGTGGGCATTGCCCGGGCGCACCTGTTCGCGGGCCGGAAGGCCGAAGCTGCCACGGCGGCGCGGCAGGTCGCAAACAACTTCGTGTTCAACCTGCAACACGTGGACGATCCGTCGAACCGCGGCCGGCTGGGCAATAACGTATGGCTGTTTTCAGAGTCGCGTGTGTCGCTGGTGGTCGGCCCGGAATGGCGCGCCATCGCGAGTGGCGGCGACCCGCGCATTTCGTTCGTCGACATGCGGCGGCCGGCGCAGGACGGCGTGTTGAACTTCGATCGTCAGAACAAGTACAAGGGCTGGGCCGATCCGATCCGGCTGGCCTCCGGTCTCGAGGCGCGCTACATCGTCGCCGAGGCCGAGGGCAACGTGGCCAACATGGTCACGCTGATCAACGAGCGTCGCGCGGTGGGCAACCAGCCTGCGTTCAGCTCGACGGATCCGGCCGCGGTCCTGACCGAGCTGATGACGCAGAAGGGCCGTGACTTCTGGCTCGAGGCCAAGCGGATGAGCGACTGGCGGCGGAATCCGACCAGTGTGCCGTTCATCCTCGCGCCGGGCAACAATTACTACAAGCCGGAGCTGGGCCTGGTCAGCAACCAGACCTGCTGGCCGATCCCGGACTCCGAGAAGCGCAACAACCCGCACTGGAAGTAATCCGGACCGGTTCGGCCACGAGAAAAAAGCCCGGTGCGGAGACGCACCGGGCTTTTTCGTTGTGGCAACGCTCGCTCAAACGAGCGCGGCGTGGTGGAGCCGATCGAGCAGGGTCTCCGGGTGCAGGCCATGCCGCTTTGCCGCTTCGCGGATCGGCAGCGCACCGCCGCAGCAGCTGTCGATGCCGTAGCGTGCGAAGAACGTGAGCAGTGCGGGAACGCGCTGCACGGCTTCGTTCACGGTCGTGTCGAGCGTGATCTCTTCTACTCGATTCATGCGGTCCTTCCGGTTCGAATGCCGATGCCAGTCAGCCGCGTCGCGGCGTGCTCCGCGGCGTCGAGCGTCTTCCAGATGTTGAAGATGAAGCAGGCGGCGCCCGCCGCGGTCGCGAGACCGCCGGCCGGCACGAAAACGCCGCCGAGACCGAGACCACTGCCGCGCGCGAGCCAGCCCACGACCAGCAGCAGAAGCCCGGCGTTCGCGAGCCAGACGTGGGCCAGCGCGAGCTTCGGGGCATGCAGCGGCTGGCCCGTGAAGCGCGGCAGCACGTGATACGCCACGCCGAAGATCATCATGCTCACGAAACCGGCGAGGTTGGCATGGGCGTGTGCCGGCCGGTAGACCGTGGCCTGTGCCGGCGCGAACGCCATCAAGAGGCCGATCGCGACTCCGACCCCGAGCCAGACCAGGCTGGATCGGATGAAGAGGCGCACGAATCTGTCCATGCCGCATCCCTTTCGCCCGTTGTCCACGTCGCGGTCGAGAAAGGGTCGCGGAACGGAGGGCGCCGCGCGATCGGCAGCCTCCCGGCAGATTGTGGGGATGTCGACGACAGGTGCGGGCTCCGGCTCGATCCTTGGCTGATCTTGTGGTCGACGCACCACACGCCGGCCGGTGGGCGACGCTGTTGCTTCTCGTAGAACTCGCTCCACCATTTCGCGGCTTGCCAGATCGCCTCCGGGCAAGGGCCGAGAGCCGGGCCAGTCGAGCCGCGAGCGTTCCGTCGCAGGTTGTTCTCGCGGCGGGCTCGCTTCGATTCGGCGAAACCACGTCGCGGAACTCGACGATAGCGGTGAAGACGCGCCGCGTCCGTGCGCCCGAACACGCCGACCCAGATGCGCAGTCGGTCACCCGGCGCCGCGGGGATGCAGAATGAAGTCCGTCACGTGCCCCCCCTCTACCCTATCCCCTCACCCTCACCCTCACCCTCTCCCTATCCCTCTCCCTATCCCCTTCCGTTACGCCATCACCGCCGCGCACCGATCCGCCAGCGCCAGGATGGTCCACTGCGGATTGACCCGCGCACTGTCCGGGAAGATGCTGCCATCGCAGACGCGCAGGTT
>JBFJPA010000012.1:0-19327 GCA_041617355.1 Longimicrobiales bacterium | reverse complement strand
GGCCGTCGCGCTCGGTGCGCGCGGCACGCTGATCGGCCGCGCGTACCTGTACGGCCTCGGCGCGCTCGGCCAGGCCGGCGTCACGAAGAGCCTCGAGATCCTCTACAAAGAGCTGGACACGACGATGGGCTTGTGCGGCCGGACGCGCATCGAGGACGTGGACGCGAGCGTGATCGTTACGGGTACTGCTCCGGGCTGAGGCCGCGCACGGGGTTCACGGCACGGCTGCCCTGCCCGATCTGCGGTTCGGCACGCGTCCGCGCACGCTGCTCCGGGAACCCGTCCGAAAGCATCCCGATTGGCGACGAAGATCGGTTTCCGACCCATCGCCGTACGGCGGGTCGCCCGTCTCCGCGCGCGCCGCTCCTTGCCTGGACCGCTTCGACGCGACACTGTGAGAGAGCATCCGGTGCAGCGGCGGCCACAGCCGTCCGAACTCACCTCAGCCCGGAGCCTCCCATGAGATCACGACAGTTGTTCCGTACCCTCGCCATGGCCGCAGCACTCGCGGCACCCGGTCTATCCTACGATCACGCGCACGCGCAGGAGGGCACCGTCACGGGCCGGGTTACGGCGCAGGCCGGCGGCGCGGCGCTCCAGGGAGCCGGCATCTCGGTGGCCGGGACCGCGCGCGGCGTGCTCACGAATGCGGACGGCCGCTACGAACTGTGGCTTCCGCCCGGGACGTACACGCTGCGAGCCGGCATGCTCGGTTTCGCGACGGCGGAGCAGAGCGTACGCGTCGTGGCGGACCAGACGGTGACGGCCGATTTCGTGCTCGAGACCGCGCCCGTCATGGGTGAAGCGCTGATCGTCACCGGGTCGCGCACGGTCCGCACCAACGTCGAGACGCCGGTCCCCGTCGACGTGATCTCTTCGCTGGAGATTCGACTCGCACCGCAGACGGAAGTCAATCAGATCCTGACGCGGGTCGCGCCGTCGTTCAATGCGAATCACCAGACGATCGCGGACGGCTCGGACCACATCAATCCTGCCAGCTTGCGGGGTCTGGGGCCGGACCAGGTGCTCGTCCTCGTCAATGGCAAGCGACGGCACCAGAGCGCGCTGGTGCACGTGAACGGAACGTTCGGACGCGGCACGGTTGGCGTGGATCTCAATGCGATACCCACGTCGTCCATCGAGCGGATCGAAGTGTTGCGCGACGGCGCGGCCGCGCAGTACGGGTCGGACGCGATCGCCGGCGTGATCAACATCGTGCTGAAGAACCAGACCGATCGTATCGAGACCTCGTTCATCGGCGGCGTCACGGGCGAGGGTGATGGCGGCCAGGGCAAGGCGACGGTGAACTACGGCTTTCCGGTGGGTGAGCGCGGTTTCTTCAACCTGTCGGGCGAGTTCATGGAGCGCGGCCGGACCGACCGCTCGGAGCCGTGGAGCAGTGACATCTTCCCTGGCATCAGCGGCGCCACTGCGACGGATGCGGAGCTGCGCAGGCGGGGACTGTCGCGGGCCGATTTCTCGATGAAGACCGGGCAATCCGCGGCGACGGTGGGCGTCACGTTCTACAACACGGTCGTCCCGCTCTCGACGGACGCCGAGTTCTACAGCTTCGGCGGCTTCTCGCAGCGTGACGGCGAGGCGACGGGCTTCTATCGGCTGCCGAACCAGGAGGCGCGGGTCGTGCCCTCCATCCATCCGAACGGCTTCCTGCCGGAGATCCACACGAACATCCAGGATTTCTCGACGACGGCGGGCGTGCGCGGCAGCAGGAGCGGCTGGGACGTGGACCTGAGCCTGTCGCACGGCTGGAACGACCTGCAGTACTCGATCGAGAACAGCAACAACGCGTCGCTGGGCGCGGCCAGTCCTACGATCTTCGATGCGGGCAAGCTTCGCTTCGGACAGACCACCGGCAACCTCGATGCCGTGCGCTTGATCGATACCGGTGGGGCCTTGAGCTCGCTGTCGCTCGTGCTCGGTGCCGAGTTCCGCATCGAGAATTACCAGATCGTCGCCGGCGAGCCCGGCTCATGGCAGCTCGGCAACGGCGGCACTCGGCCGGGCATCGACTTCGACACCACGCGGACGGGTGCGCCCAAGGAGCCGGGGTCGCAGGTCTTCCCGGGATTCCAGCCGTCCAACGAAGTCAACCGATTCCGGAATAGCATCGGCGCATACGCCGGGTTCGAGAGCCGGCTCACGGACCGGCTGCTCGTCGATGTGGGTGGACGAATCGAGAACTACAGCGATTTCGGCAGCACCGTGAACGGCAAGGTCGCGGCCAGGCTGGAAGTGACCCCCAGCTTCGCGCTCCGTGGCGCCGCGAGCACGGGCTTTCGCGCTCCTTCGCTGCACCAAGTCTGGTTCAACAACGTGAGCATCCAGTTCCTGATCGCACCAGGCACGGGCACGCTCGAGCCGAGCCGCGTGCTGACGAGCAACAACCAGAGCCCGGTCACCAAGGCGTTCGGCATCCCCGACCTCGATGAAGAGACGTCGCTCAATCTCAGCGCTGGCTTCACGCTCCGGCCGGCCGGCGGCTTTTCTCTGACCACGGACTTCTACTGGATCGACATCGACAACCGCGTCGTGCTGACCAGCCGGTTCGCGGACAGCGACCCGATCGTGCGCCAGCTGCTCCAGCCGTTCCGCTCACAGGGCGTGGGGGCCGCCCAGTTCTTCGCGAATTCCGTGGACACGCGCACCAAGGGGCTGGACATCGTGGGCGCCTACGGCATGGCTCTCGGCGATGGCACGCTGACGCTTTTGGCCTCGGCCAACTTCACGGAAACCGAGGTCCTTGCCACCAACGTGCCCGCGCCGCTTGCGCAGCGGTTCGGCGCGGGCAACATCGAGCGAGTCCGCGGCCTGCTCTTCGACCGGGAAGAGCGCAACCGCCTCGAAGATGCACTGCCGCATGTGAAGGGCACGCTTTCGGCTCGCTACGAGCTCGACCGGTTGCGCATCGCCGTACGCGCGAGCCATTTCGGCAAGATCGAGTACAAGCCGACGGATACGCGACTCGACGAGACATTCGGAGCCAAGACCATCTTCGATATCGACGTCGGCTATCAGCTGACGAATACGGCGCGCGTTTCGGTCGGTGCCGACAACGTCTTCAACACGTTCCCCGATCGGCATACCAAGGACGCGAACCTCAGCAGCGGTCGCTTCCCGTACAGCCGAAGGGTCACGCAGTTCGGTATGAACGGCGGCTTCTACTTCGCGCGAGTGGATCTGACGTTCTAGCGCATTTGCACGGACGAGGCCCGGCCGCGCTCCTCGGATCGAGGGCGTGGCCGGGCCGTGTCTGCTCGCGGCGGGTGGGCGCAACGAGGCAGCTTAATCCGATCAGTACAACAAGACCTCGACGTGCTCTCGATCCGGGCGTTCCGCAAGTAATCGCCGCAGGAACGCGGTTGAACTGATCCGACGAGGACCCGACCAGCGGATCAGGGACGGACCGTCACGTCGTTTGCGGCAACGGACCCGTCCCGTACAGCAATGCCGGCACGTCCTCCGCCGGCACACACGTCACGAGGAAGTGAACCCGGCGCTCACCCGGACCCGGGACTCGTTCGAGACTGACCGACCGCTCCGCTTCGGTTCCGAGCATCCCGCCGGTGTAGAAGCTGAACAGGCAATCGCTTCCCGCTTTGCGGAAGCGGAGCGATGATTCGCCCGGCGCGTCGCGCGGATTTGGGGTGCGTGTCCAACCTGCCGCCCGCAATGCGTCGAAGAAACCGATCGCCTCATCCCGTGCGGATCGTCGGGTGACCCCGGCCGCAGTGACCTGACAGCCCATTGTGCGTTTGGCGGTTCGCCAGTCGTCGATGTGTGCGACCTCGGTGATGGCCGCCATCGTCCGAGATTCGACGAGGAACTGAGACGCGTCCGCGCAGAGCGGCTCGGTCTGGGCCGTCGCGGCGCCGGCCGCGAGCAGCGTCAGCAGGGTCGCGACAGCCGTGGTCGCACGAATCGCCCGGCGCCGTGGCCCCGGTGGCGACCCTGGCGATGCACTGTGGAGGCCGTGAGGCATGCTGCGATCATGAGGCCAGCGGCGAGGCGGCCGCAAGGCCGGCCGCCGAGGGAGAATGCGACGGCGGGTCCGGCCGCCACCCGTCGGAACGGTCGGACAGGCTGGTGCGGTCAGGCAATGCCGATCAGATTCGGGGCGTTCCCCGCGCGGGCGGTCCCAGGGCGATTCTCCAGATTCTCGGCGATGCCGTGGAACGGCTCCCCCGCAGGCGTGCGGGCGGAACCGCATCCACGGCGAGAATGCGACGGAATGACATGATTGCCATTCTCGAGCTGCTGGTCATCCTCGGCATCGGCTACATCGGCACGCACTACTTCGCCGAGCGGATCCGGGCTCGGTTCCACGTGACGACGGGGATCGAGTTCGTCGTCCTCGGCGTTCTGGTCGGGCCACACGTGACGGACGTGGTAACACCGGAAGTCCTCGTGCAGCTCGGCCCGGTCATCAGCCTGGCCATTGGAGCGGTCGGCCTCGTGCTGGGCCTGGAGCTTCGTTTCAAGCGCCCGGAAGGCACGCAGCGACAGGCGCTCGGCATGTCGCTCTTCGGCGTGACCAGCACGGGTGTTCTGGTCGGTGGGCTGGCTACCGCGATTCTCTGGTACGCCCTGCCCTTCGATGAATTCATGGCGGCGTTGCCGGCGGCCGTCGCACTCGGTGCGATCGCGGCCGTCTCGGCGCCGGAGCCGGCGCGTACGGTCGATGCGGCGATGGACCGTCGTACCCAGCTCGCCTCCGTACTCGAGTCGGCGGCGACGTTCGACCGCTGGCACGCGACCGTCCTGTTCGGCCTCGTCTTCTGCCTGTTCCACATCGGCGAGACGGCGGGCGTGCGGGCGCTGACGGCGACGGAGTGGGTAGCCGTGTCCGTTGGCATCGGTGGCGTGCTGGGCGGGCTGTTCCACCTTTTCCTCGGCCGCGAACAGAACCCTGACCGTCTGCTGCTCACGCTCATGGGGATCATTCTGTTCTCGAGTGGCGCCGCCTACTACCTGAATCTGTCGCCGCTCTTCGTGAATCTCGTGCTCGGCGCCGTGCTGGGGAACACGTTCAGGCACGCCGATGCGTTGCAATCAGTGATGAAGTCGATCGACCGACCGCTGAAGGTCGTGATCCTCGTGCTTGCGGGCGCCGCATGGAACCTGCCCGCGCTGGCACACCCGGTCGTGATCGGGCTCGTCGCCGTCTGCGTGTTGGGCCGGCCGATCGGCAAGATCGTGGGTGGCGCTCTGACCTTCCGCTACGCCGAGTCGCGCGCGTTCCTGACGCCGTGGATGGGGATGGGCACACTGGCCCACGGCGGTCTCGCGGTAGCCATGGCCGTCAACTTCAAGGAAGTCTATGCCGGCATCGCGGCGGACGGACTCGTCTCGGCGGTGCTGATCTCGGTACTCGTCTGGGAAGTGCTGGCGCCGTCGCGGATCCGTCGTGCGCTCATCGACTCGGAGCCGGCCCTCGCACCGCGGGCGGTCTCGCCGGCCTGAACGGCGTTCGCAACTCGGAAACAAGGACAGGAGACGTCGATGCGGCGATTCGTCGTGCTCGCCTTGCTGCTCGGGATGATGACCCTGCTGCAGACACTGCGGGCGGTCACCGATGCGCCGTTCCACCCGCTGTCGCTGGGCACATTCGGCTTCGTGCTGTTGGCCGCGTTCACGCTGGGCGAGGTCGCCGCCAACGTCAAGCTGCCGAAGATCACGGGATACATCGTCACCGGGCTCGTGTTCGGGCCACAGATCCTGAACATCTTCTCGAGCTCGGTCGAGGCGGACCTGCGCGTGGTCAACGATCTGGCGATTGGCCTGATCGCGCTGAGCGCGGGCGCCGAGATGCACCTGGACGGGCTGAAGCGGATCGCGCGCAGCCTGCTCTGGATCGTTCTCCTCAAAGGCTTCTTGATCCTGGCGGCCGTCATGGCGGCCGTGGTCGCGCTCGCGTCGTTCCTGCCGTTCCTGAGCGATGCCCCGCTCGGTCTGGTCCTGTCGGTCGGCATGATCCTGGGTGTGCTCGCCATGGGCACTTCGCCCGCCGCGACCATCGCTGTGATCAACGAGACCGGCGCGAAGGGGCCGCTCGCCGACACCACGCTCGGCGTCGCCGTCGCGAAAGACATCGTGATGGTCGTGCTGCTGGCGTTGGGCATCGCGCTGGCACGCACGTTCGCGCCGGACAGCCACGGCTTCGAGATCGGCCTGCTCACCGAGCTCGCACTCGACCTGTTCCTGAGCCTGCTCGCGGGTGCGATACTCGGCGGCCTGATCATCGCATACATGCGGTTCGTCCGCGCCGAGATGTGGCTGTTCATCGTCGGCATCATCTTCGCCATGACGGCGATCGCGCACGAGTTCCACCTCGAGGCGCTGCTCGTCTTCATTGTGGCCGGCTTCATCGTGCAGAACGTCTCGAAGTTCGGGCACGACTTCGTCCACCTCGTCGAGAAGCTGGCCATTCCGATCTACGTCGTGTTCTTCTCGGTCGCGGGTGCGGGCCTGGATCTGAGCTCGCTGCGACTCATCCTTCCCGTCGTGCTCGCCCTCGTGACGGTCCGGCTCGCGGCGATCTATGTCGGCACTGCCGCTGCGACGCACGTGGCGAGCGCGCCCGAGCCGATCCGCCGCAATGCGTGGCTCTCCTTCGTCTCGCAGGCGGGTGTGGTCATCGGCCTGTCGATCATCGTCGAAAACAACCTGCCGGGACTGGGCACCGACATCCGCACGCTGGTCATGGGCACCGTGGCCGTGAACCTCCTGCTGGGTCCGGTGCTCTTCAAGGTCGCGCTGTCGCGTGCGGGCGAGACGCGCGGCGCAGAAGCGGCGGAGGTCGAGGACGAGGTCACTCCAGCGGAGCCGGCGGACGAGGAGATCGACGCCCTGCCACCGGAGCTGGCGGCGGCCGTGCAGCAGATCGAGGGGCGTGTAACTGCCGCACTCGAAGATCTCATTCGTGCGACGGAGACCGGGCCGCTGCGAAGAGCAGGTGAATTGCACGCCATGGCGGGGCAGGACGTGGCCGACCTGCGTGAGAAAACGGCGGAGCCGTGGTCCGACGAGTTGGTCAGCGCCGTGAACCGGTTCTGGGACGAAGTCCACGAGGCCGCACTCGCAGCACCCATTCAGATCGACGTGCCGATGGAGGCACGCTGGTTCGACACGGACTCCGCGGAAACGACGCTGGAGCGCTGGGTGACGCGGATTCGGCGTTTCCGCCGAGGTCTGCGCCGCGTCTCCGGTGGCGAGCCGAACCTTCGCCGGCGCGTCCCGCTCCGCGATCTGGCGCTGTACCACTTGGACAACGCGCTGGCAGAAGAGCTCGAGCCCGCGCTGCTGCGTCTGGCTGCGCAGCCGGCGCTCACGGTGCGCGAACTCGTGAACGCGCGTCGGGCCGCTGCGTCGGAAGAATCGACCGGCAGGCACCCGCGCTTCGGCGCGGAAGCGGCGGACGTCATCCCGCCCGTCGTGTCGGCCCGATTCGCGACACTGCGGCGGGAGCTCGCCAGGGTCGGGACCGCCACG
Organism: Longimicrobiales bacterium; assembly: GCA_041617355.1. Taxonomy (GTDB): domain Bacteria; phylum Gemmatimonadota; class Gemmatimonadetes; order Longimicrobiales; family RSA9; genus JBFJPA01. The sequence goes on along the minus strand of JBFJPA010000012.1, from coordinate 11,818 downwards.
CTGTCGGCGGGCGGACGCCGACCGTCGCAGCTGCATGAGAAGGCGATGCGGGTCCGGAGCCGCGCCGTCGAAGCGATCGGCGACTGGCAGGACTTTTCGCAGGCCGTCGTCGAACATGAGCTCCGCCGCCACACGGTGGAGGAACTGCGCGCGAATCTGGTCGCCGAGGCCGCCACGTTCCAGGACGAATATCGGGCTCGCCTCGACGACCTGGTCGTGCAGCCGCTCGAGCGAGCGCAGGAGGTCGTGGCGGAAGCGATCGAGCGGGTCGAGGCGCTGGACGACGCGGATCCCGAAACGACGGAGGATGCGCTTCACGAGATCGGTGAGGCGTTGTCGCTCGGCCTTCGCCGGCAGGCGCTGGCCGGCCTTCGCCGCAGTGAGGAGACGCGACCCCTCCTGGCCGTCGTGCGCCGGTTCGATAACCGCGCGGAAGAGCGACTGGATGCGTTGCCTGAGTCGTTCCGCGTCGTCGATCCGGATCGGCTACCGGACCCGGACCGGCCCGACCGGGCCTACCCGGAGCCGGCTCGCCACGAGTTCCGGCTGATCGCCAGCGGCGCTGTCGAGCGCACGCTGAAGCCATCCCTCGCCCAACTGACCGAGCGAAGCGCCGAGGCCATTGCGGAGGCGGCACGGTCGATTCATGACCTGCGCGAACAGCTCGAGCTCCGCTTCGAAGCGGCCGTCGATGCTGCGATGGACGAGTCGCGCGAGCGGACGGATGGCGACAGCGACGGAGCCCCTCGAAAATCGCTGCAGGTCGCCCGCAACGCGCTCGACAGCGCGGCGACGGCCATCGACGCGGCGAGGACTCGTGCGGAAGAGGCGGGGGACACGGCATTGCAAGTCGTGCGCGAAGACCTCGAGGCGATGATCGAGCGCCTCGACTCACAGCTCGCTAGCGCACGCGCGTTGGAGGCTCGCCTGCAGGCCGAGCGGGCCCGTGTCGAGCTCAGGGGCACCGCCGTGTTACAGCTCGTGACGCGCCGCATCCGTCAGCGCGTACGCGCAGTACTGACGCGGTTCGGCGTGTTGCAGCCCCGCAGTGTGCGCGACGCCGATGCGAAAAAGCGGGGCTTCGTGCCGCTCCGTCCCGCCGGTCGCGCCGGCTCCGATCGGGCCGTCCTGTTCCACATCCTGTTCGATGAGACGACGCTGGCGGGAAAGATCTTCGATGCGATCCTGATCCTGACGATTCTGGCCAGCATCGTCGTCCTCATGCTCGAGTCGGTCGAACCGTACCGGGCCGAACACGCCACCACGCTGGTCCTGCTCGAGTGGCTCTTCACGATCCTGTTCACGGCGGAGTATGCGGCGCGACTCTGGTCCGTGGACCGGCCCGCGCGCTACGCCTTCAGCTTCTTCGGGATCATCGACTTCGTCGCAGTCATTCCGACGTACCTGAGCCTGCTGATCCCGGGTGGCCAGTTCCTCATGGTGATCCGCGTGCTGCGCGTGGCCCGCGCATTCCGTGTGCTCAAGCTCGCCCGCTTCGTAGGCGAGGCCAAGGTATTGACGGATGCGCTCACGGCGAGCCGCTACAAGATCACGGTGTTCCTCGTGTACGTCGTGTGTGTCGCCGTCATCGTCGGTTCCGCCATGTACCTCATTGAAGGACCGGCCTCGGGCTTCACGAGCATTCCGCAGGGCGTGTACTGGGCGATCGTCACGATGACGACGGTTGGCTTCGGCGACATCACGCCGCTCACGCCGGTCGGCCAGACCCTCGCGGCCATCCTCATGATCCTCGGCTACGGCATCATTGCCGTCCCAACCGGCATCGTGACGGCGGAAATCGCATCCAGACCCGAGCGTCGCCGCTCGGTTCAGACGTGTGCCAAGTGCGGCCACGCGGAAGAGAATCCGGCAGCAACGTATTGCCTGGTCTGCGGGGCAAGTTTGGAGACGGGATAAAAACGCTCCGCAAACGAAACCGCCGCCCAGCCGTGAGACCGGGCGGCGGCGCGATGTGCGAGATCGGCGTCTATCGGCCGATCGGCCGGTGTGACACGTTCACGGCTTCGGCCCGTTCCCCACCCAGCGGCTCGGCCAGGATCGAGGCCACGGCGGGTGGCGGCGCGGGCAGGTTGTAGCGCGTCCGGACGTCCGTAATGCTGGCCCGCAGCAGCGACTCGCACAGGAACGGGTTGTGCGTGCCCTTCGAGTTGTCCGTGTTGCTCTGAACACCTTCGATGCAGAGCCGCGTGTTGAACTCGGCGCCTTCTGCCGGCGTGATGACCGCGTCCACCGCGAACTCCGTCGGCATCATCTGCCGCACCATGGGCAGGTATCCCCGGTCCGTCGGGTTGGCGTCGATGCTGCCGTTACGGTTCACATCGATCCAGAGCACGTCCGTCAGCGACTGCATGCGCAGGCGCACAACGTTGAACACGGAAGACGCCGCCGCCGCGTTCGCGTGGCATCCGGCGCCTGTGCACGTCTGCCAGTTCCGCGCGGTCGCCGTATAGGCACAGGTGTTGTCCGCAACGGGCTGGCCCGATGCGTCGACGCACGGGATCGCTTTGAACATGTGCCCCGTCGAACGGAACGCGAGGTTGCCCGACGCCGCGTCGTTCACCGTGAACTGGCCGACGTGGCAGCCCGCGCACAGTTTCGGGTTGCGCTCGGTCGCATGCGTGCCGAACACGCGCGCCGTATCGTACGCGAAACCCACCGGCCGGTAGCCTGCCGTGCCGAACAGCATCGCACCTTGCGGCGCGTGTGGACGCGCGCCCTGTGAGCTGCCGCCCACCGGCTCCGTCCGCCGCAGGTGACATTTCACGCACAGGTTCTGCTCCGGATCCGCCGAGTTCGTCGGAAATCGCAGATTGGCCGGATTCGTCGAGCCGTGCGGGTTATGGCACACCGCGCAGGTCGTCGCCTGGGGCGACTGGTCCCGCTCGATGTAATTCGAACTCACGCCCCACGCTTTCAGGGTGCCGCGTCCATCGTGACACGCCTGGCAAGACGGATTCGTGGAGGCCGAGGGGTGGATGTTCGCGTGCTTCGAGCTCTTCCACTCGTCCGCGAAGGGGTGGTGCCGTCCGGAATGGCAATCCGCGCAGTTGCCCGTGCCGGTCATGCTGATCTTTGCCAGCGGCCGTACGATCTGACCCTGGCTCACGCCCGTCACATGCGCCAGCCCTGGTCCGTGGCAGCTCTCGCACTGCACGTCGCGATACGAACTGTCAGGCACCGCCGGGTAGCCCGCCGTGCCGGTCGCCACGTTTCCGTTCGCGGACACCGTGTGGCACGCGATGCACACCGTGTTCGTCGACGCGTTCGCCGTCGCGAGCGACGTGAACGCCTTCGCGTGACCCGTGCCGCTCCACCGGCCTTGATGGCCCGCGTGGCAATTGCCACACGTCGTTTGCTTCGCCGACGTCGTGAAGTAGCCGAGGAATCCGCTCGCCACGTCCTTCGGCGCCTTGAACAGCGGCCGCTCGATCTCCACGATGCGCTCGGTCGTACACGTCGCTGCGAGGGCGACGGCGGCGAATGCGAGCATGCTGCCCGCCAGTCGCCCGATCGGTAACCGATTCCGCATGGACCCCGCTCCCGGGTTGTTGAGCAAACGCCCCGCGCTGACGCGCGGGGCTCCGTCCATAATGATATTGTCGGAGGCCGCGCGCCAGATCTGTAACATCTTGTAATACAACAATTTATTACGTTCTGATCACAATTCGGCGGCGCGTCGGAAAGTACCGGATTTCGCGTCAGGTAAGGCCTGACTGCGTGTCGGAAAACGCGCCCGGGACGGCGGTATGGGTGGAGATCGCGAGGTAGGCCCTCGCGCAGGGGGCGGTCGACTAGCTGCCCGCCGGCGGAGGAACCACCGGCACCGGGGCTCCGGCCGCGAAGCGTGCCACCATTTCGTCTGCCAGCGCATCGATGCACCGCTCGCCGAGCGCCGGACCGAAGCCACGCGCATCCCCGAGGATGCCGTTGGGCGCGATCGCGCCGATACCATGTGCGAACATGCGCGCGAGCACGTCTTCTGTCAGTTCGCCCGAGAAACCGGCCGTGGCACGATCCGCGGCGACCAGCTGCGGGTGCAGCAACGCCATGATCGAGGTTTCCGCGATGTCGGCATGGCCGCCGACGCGCTCGCCCAGGCCCGGCGCCACCGCCTCGATCGCATCGCGCCAGACGCGCATGACACCGTGCAGGTCGGTGTACGCGTCGACGTCGCAGGCGTCGCCCAGGCGCTTACGCAGTCCGGGCAGCAATCGGCGCAGCGGCGCGAAGTTGCCGCCGTGCGTGGGCACGATCAGGATGCGGCGGAAGCCGTGGCGGGCGAGGCTCGTGCAGCAGTCTTCGACAACGGCCGCGAACGTCTCCTCCCGCAGCGTCAACGTTCCGGCGAACGCCATGTGGTGGTCGGAGCAACCGATGCGGATCGTCGGCGCGACCAGCGCATTACGCAGACGCTCCGCCACCGCCTCGGCCAGGCGCGTCCCGTGCTCCGCATCCATGAACAGCGGCAGGTGCGGCCCGTGCTGCTCGACGGCACCGCACGCCATCACGACGGTGGTCCGTCCCGCTTTGACTGCGGCAGCGATGTCCGGCGACGTCATTCGTTCGAGGTGCATACGCGTTCGGGCCGTTGGTCAACGCAGCGTGCGGTCCAGCTCGAGAACGAGGCGGGTCACGGCGTCAATGGCGAGCGCCATGCCCTTCGCGTCGACGTTCTCGAGCGTGTCGTACGGCGTGTGGATGATACGCAGGATGCCAGGCGCGAATTGCTCTGACAAACCGGCGTCCGCGCCGCCATTCAGCAACAGCCACATCTGATGGATTTGAAGGCGCGGCATGATCCCGATGGACACGTTGGGCACCCCCGCTGCCTGGAAGCTCAGGTCATCGCTGGGCGGGTAGCGCGGAAACTCGGTGCAGTTCATACCCCTGCGCCCGCATACCTCCCAGAGCGCATCATAGAGGGCGGCGTTGCCGGGTGAGGCGGCCGGCCCGAAGGCGATGGCATCGCCGAAGCCGGCGATGTCGAGGTTGACCATCGCGGCGATGCGCGCGGTGTCGACGTTTTGGGCGTAGTGCTTCGACCCGATGAGGCCCCACTCCTCCAGGTCGAAGAACACCACGCGTACCTCGTGCCGAAGCTGCGCGGCGCGCAGTGCGTCGGCCACACGCGTCATGACGATGGTCCCGGCCGCATTGTCCACCGCGCCGCGACTGAGCGAGCCATCCTGCAGCCAGACGGCATCGTAGTGTGCGCCGAGCACGATCGTGCGCGGCCCGCTGCCGATGACGACCTCGATGTTCTGGCCCTCGGTCTCGCCCTCGGGCGTGGCGCGCGGAGCGGGCACGCCGTGCAGACGTGGCTCGAAACCCCGCTCACGCAGCAGCCGGAGCAGGGCCTGCCGGCGGGCGGACATGGTCGGCTGGACGAGGGCGCCGACGTCGGCGACGAGTCTGGCCGTGTCGGGCGCCGGTCCCTGCGCCCCCACGTTCGCGGGGACGAGAAGCAGTACGGCCAGTGTCGCGATCGCGTGTTTCGTCGTCATGGTCACTCCGGATGTAAGGCCTCATTCGTCGCACGGCTGCCCGCACGCCTCGCCGCGATCGTGGCCGAAGGTGAACGTCACTGGCGGGCCGGCGTGGCGGTCAGGGTTGGCGGAGGGACAGGAGGCGGGTGCCGTCGGCCACGCCGAAGCGCAGGTTGGCGATCACGACGGTGCGGTCCTCGTCCGTGATGGCGTCGAAGCGGCTGCCGAGGCCAGCCGTGAGCCAGAGGTGAGACGCGACGCGGAGCTCCGCGCCCGCCGACCAGACCGCGTTGTTCTCGCTTCTGCCGGGAATCGTCCTTCGCTCACCGACCACTTCGCCGAAGACACCGAACCATGAAGCGCCCATGATGGCGCGCGCGCCGAACGAGGCCAGATCGGTCTCTTCACTTTCCTCGGTGGCCGGGATGTGTTGCCAGCCGCCCTGGCCGATCAAGTGCCCCACTTTTCCGATGGGTGCGGCGCCGGCGACCCACAGTTGAACACCGCGCGAGGACCCGCGGCCCAGCTCCGAGTTCTCGAACCGCACGCCGGCGGCGGCGCCCACGGAGAGCGCCCAGTCGTTCCACCGCGCGGAGGAAGAATCCTCGAACGCCTGGAACAGGCTGGCCATGGTCGAGTCCGCACACGCCGCGATCTGCGCCGCTGTCGCCTCCGCGTTTTCCGTGCAGCGCCGCAATGCCGAGGCTGCGGACGTCGTGAAGTTGCGATTCCGCATGGGGTCGGCCGCATCGACGAGGGTCAGGCGCAGCCCGAAGCCCACGTCGGTCGAAGCGGCATTGCCCGCGGCGCGCACGGAACCGACGGAGACCTGCGTGTTGGCGAGAATGTACTTGAACCGGTTGTCGCGGTACTCATCGAGCGAGATCGTGATGCCGGGGATGAGCGACCAGGGTGCGATCTCGACCGCGAAACCCTGACGTACACGGCCGTCTTCACCCACGGCCGAGAGGATGGAGGCGCCGAGCTCGCGGACACCGCCCGGCCGCAGAACTCGAGTCGGCGCAGTGCCGAGGAAGGCGAAGACCGGGCTCTCGGGTGCCGCGGACAGGATCTCCGGGCCTCGGCCCTGTGCATCGGCGCGATCGGCGACTCCCACCAGGAGCACGGCGCAGACCGCGAGCGTGCTGAGGATGCCCGTCGTGTTGCAGGTTTCGATGCGCATGCGTTCGTCCCTGGTGCGCAAGATCAGACGAGGATCACTGAGATCTTGTCGCCCCCTCCGCCACCCGCTCCGGTGCGGCCGGATCTCGCGAACGTGCCACCGAGCACGACAGATCCGCCTTGCGAGAAGGTCACGATGTACTTGAACAGCGAGTTCTTCTTGCCGCCGACTGCGACATTGATGACGATGCGCGTCGCGTCCGGGTGCGGCCCGGTGACGTGATGGTCAGGCACGTCGTCTTCGCTATCGCCGGCCGCGAACTCGGTGAAGCTCGTCTCGCCCGCCCGCTTCACGAACATCCGATACGCGAACACGTGCGGCGACTGACCGACGAAGTTGATGTCGTGGGGCAACGCATCATCGTTCTGAACGGGACTCGGTAGATCACTCATCCGGAGCTCCGGGTGGCATCGGACGCTTGATGTCGGGTGGTCCCATGCTCGCGAGGCGCGCGCGGGCGACCGACAGGCTACGGGCCCGGGACGGCTCGTCGGGATCTCTGGGGAGTCGGGCACGCAACTGCGCACCGGTGTGAGCTGAGGCGCTACGCCCGCCTCGGATGCGCGATGCGGCGCCGCGAGTGCTGCCAGAGCCAGCCATGTCGTACCCCTGGATCGAGGTGGACCTATGGTGCCACGCGACAATCGACCGGGTCAATAGTATCGTCGGCGGCAACGTTACGCCCGCACGGCGAGCCCGCGCAGGTGATTGGGAGTGCTCGGGTACGCCAGCACTTGTGCCCACCGTTCGCCGCCATCCGTCGAGCGATGCACACCCCGTTCGTCCGCCGCCCAGAGCTCACCGCTCACCGACCCCGAAACGAGTAGCGGCGCGATCGTCTGCGGCTCCTCCGGCCAGCCTGAGCGAACGCGCTGCCAGTCGCTGTCGCCGACGCGGCGGTAGAGGCGGCCATCCGATCGGCCGGTGACATACGCGGCATGCGCATGCGTGGATGCGGACACCACGACGACGTCCGCGTCACCCGGATCGATGGCGACGCTGCGCAGGTAGCCGACGTCGAGCCCGGCGCGCGGCGTGTGCCAGCTCATGCCGGCGTCGTGGCTTTCGTAGTAGCCATCGCCGGCCGAGACACGCAGCGTATCCGGTGTGTCCGGATGCGCCGCGAGCTCGTGTGTGTCATATGGGCCGCCCCGAACCCGGTCGCTCCACGTCCGCCCACCGTCCGCGGTGCTGACCAGCGCGCCCGCTTCGATGGCGACCCAGAGCCGGCTCGACCGTGACGGGTGACACGCGATCCAGCGTACGTGATGCGTGTCGGGACGCGGCGGGAACGACCACTCGGACGACGACGGCAACGTCTCCATCTCGCGCATCCGTTCCCAACCACCACCCGCATCCTGCGAGCGCCAGATCGCGCTCGGCTCCATACCGGCCCACACCAAGTCCCGCTCTGCCGGGCTCGGCGTGACCGTCATGATGCGCTCGCCCTGGAGCCCGGCAGGGTGCCAGGTCGCGCCGCCGTCATCACTGCGGAACACGCCGCCGCCGACGGTGCCACACCACGCGCGGCCCTCGACGAACGGGTCCCACACCACGCACGTCGGTCGGTCAGTGAGGCTCTCCACGGCGTGCGCGGCGTCATCACCCGATTCATAGCGGAGAATCGTCCGATCGGTTGCGACGAGTACGTGTGTCATGTTGTCAGCCTGATCTAGTCGGCCCTGCCAGTTCTGCACCTTGAACGTTTCGAATGTCGAGGTGCTGTTACAGCTTTGTTGCCTCGCGTATCCGGTTGCAGGAACGAACCTTGCACAACATAACAGCGCTGTTTCGATCGAACCAAGGAGGAGTTGCAGGATGCAGAAACTGGATGGCAAGAAGGTGGCGATTCTCGTTGCGAATGGATTCGAGCAGTCGGAGATGACCGAGCCTCGCAAGGCGCTGCAGGATGCCGGTGCGACGCCATATCTCGTTTCGCCCGAGTCCGGTCGCGTGCGGGGTTGGACGGGTGGCAACTGGGGTGACGAGTTCGAGATCGACCTGCCATTGGCGGAGGCGAATCCGTCGGACTACGACGCGTTGATGTTGCCGGGCGGTCTCTTGAATCCGGACCGACTGCGCGCGAACGATGCAGCCGTGAAGTTCGTACGCACGTTCTTCGAGCAGAAGAAACCGGTCGCCGCGATCTGTCACGCGCCATGGCTGCTCGCCGAGGCGGATGTCCTCAACGGGCGCACGGTGACCTCGTACCGGTCGATCCGGAAGGACCTGGAGAACGCAGGCGCGAACTGGGTCGACAAGGAAGTGGTTGTGGACCAGGGTCTCGTGACGAGTCGCTCGCCGAACGACCTGCCGGCGTTCAATCGTAAGCTGGTCGAAGAGGTCGGTGAGGGCCGGCATGCGGGCCAGGCGGTGAGCGTGTAAGGACAGGACCGATTCGGTAAACGCGACGCCGGGCGTTCCCCTCGGGGGCGTCCGGCGTTTTCCTGACGGCGCCGATCGCACGAACGCTGCACTCCTTCTATTGTGAATCGTCCATCGACCGGAGGCCCGACATGAAGATCCGCACGTTGATCACGCTCGCCGCCGCCGTAGGCGCGCCGAGGCTCACGCGTCGCCTGCGGCATCCCGTGAAGAGCGCCAAGCGCGCCATCGTGCTGCGCGGCCTGAGGAGCTACCTGCCCGAACGCCGCACGCTCGCCGCGCTGGGCGGCCTCGTTGCGGCGCCACTCGCGTTGTTCGTGGCAAAGCGAATCGCGAGGCGGTGAGCCAACCGATCGGAGACACCGCGTCGCGCTACGTCTCCTTCGGCCGCGACCCGGTGAGCGCCGTATCGAGCTCGGACAGCACGAACGGGTCGTGCTCGGACGCGACCCGGGACGCCAGTGCGGCAATGGCGGGTTGCGACCCCACCCGGCCCAGGGCCCACGCTGCGTGCCCCCGCACCTGCGCATCAGCGTCGGACAGCGCCTCCACCAGCGCTGGCACGCCGTCTGCCGCGCCCCAGTTGCCCAGCGCCACCGCGACATTGCGCCGAAGTCCCGCATAGCCCGCCCGCCGGATCGCCTTCCCACGCGTCCACGCGTCCCACTCGTCGTACGTCATACGCATCAGCTCGACGAGCGACGGCGCCGCCCATTCCTGAGACCGAAAGTCCGCAATCACCGGCAACCCAGCCCCAGCCCCAGCCCCAGCCCCATTCCACGGACAGACCTCCAGACAGATGTCGCAGCCGAAGACGCGGTTGCCGATGAAGGGTCGCAGCTCACGCGGAATGGGGCCGCGATGCTCGATGGTCAGGTACGAAATGCACAGCCGCGCATCCATGACGGGCGCGCCGTTCTCATCGCGTCCGAGCAAGGCACCGGTCGGACACGCATCGAGGCAGGCGCGGCAGGTGCCGCAGTGATCCCGCTCGAAGGGTGCGTCCGGTTCGAGGTCCAGCTCCAGCAGCAGCACGCCGAGGAAGAAGTAGGAGCCGCGGCGAGGATGGATGAGCATGGTATTGCGGCCGAACCAGCCGAGGCCCGCCCGCCGCGCCAGCTCGCGTTCCAGCACTGGACCGGTGTCGACGTAGGCTCGCGCGAGTGGTAACGGATGACCCACGCCGGCTTCGATCCGACGCAGGACCTGCTGCAGCTTCTTCTTGAGCACGCGGTGGTAGTCGCGGCCGCGGGCGTAGCGTGCGATCACGGCACGCGACGGGTCAGCGGCTGCGCGGTCGTCTTCGGGATCGTAGCGCAGCGCCACGACGAGTGCGCTGCGTAGCCCTTCGAATCGGGATGGCGGATCCGTACGTGCGTGCACGGCATCGGGCCGGGCGAGGTAGACCATTTCGCCGTGCATGCCGGCGTCGATCCAAGCCTCATAGAACGCCGCGTGATCGCTGGGCCGGAGTGCGGCGATGCCGGCGGCGTCGAACCCGGCTTCCGTCGCGATCGCCTTCACGCGGGCGGCGAGCACCGCCCGCGACTCAAAGCCGGCTTCGTGTCCAGATGACAATGACGCCGCAGTTCGCGAATTCTTCGTGGGGCGGGATCACGAATTCGATGGGAACGGAGGAAGCGCCGCGATAGATCTCGATGGCCTCGATCCAGTCAACGGGAAAGTCGTCAATCTGGAAGGTCGATCCCACACGCGTGCCGTCGACGAAATAACGGAACGGACAGTTGCCGCGGCCCACGACGGTGTAGCCGACGCCATAACTTCGACGCACGAGCTGAACGCCCGCCTGCGTTCGCAACATGTCGCTCGGTACGAGCGGGATCGCCGCCTCGATGTCCGCGCGCGTGAGGTAGCTGCCCAGACCCCTGGCCTGTCGGTCGTAGAAACCCGCGTGCAGCAGATGCAACGACTGAACCTCGACGACGATCGGATCCAGTGGGATCACGTTCGGCGCCATCGTCACGGTGACATTCGTGACCGTGCCGATCTCGACGGTCAGCGAATCGCCGAGGTCCTGGAACCCGACGTGCACGATGCTGACGGGGAAGCGACCCTGTGGGATGTCAGCGAAGACGAAACGCCCGTCCGCTCCGCTCACGCGTGTCGGACCGCCATCCCCGAGTGTGACACTGGCGGCTGCAATCGGCTGGCGGCTGCCCTGCTCGATGATCAACCCGACGACGCGCGCCCCCGGCGCATCGATGCTGACCACGACGTCGGCGCGCGCGCCGGCCGCAACCTCGACGGGGTCGGCACGTCCGTCCTCATCCCAGAACGACGCCGATACGAATACGCGCGTGTTCGGTGCGACATCGCAGACGGTGAAGTGGCCGCCGAGATCCGTCTCGACTTCCTTCGTCGTCGCACGCCGGTCGCCCTCCGCACGCCAGACGAGCGTCGCCTTCGCTGCGAAGAGCGGCAGGTTCGTGGTCGCGTCGATGATGCGGCCGCCGACGGTCGCCAGCTCCGGCTTCGACACGCACGCCTGACCGAGCACCGGAGGAGGCACCCACGCGAAGAGCAGGATCAGAGTGGCGAGCCGCATCGAACCGCTGCCTGCGGCGGACGTAGCGGGACACGTGTCGCACGCCGCAGGTCCCGTTTTGACAGAGGGTTACCTGTTCCTATGATCTGTCGGTCCATCCCCCGGGTCAAGGTGGCCGGGCCGAACGCAGCACGTGGCGACTGCGCAGAGGCCTGCGAAGTCTCACAAGGGAGATGG
>JBFJPA010000011.1:0-19357 GCA_041617355.1 Longimicrobiales bacterium | reverse complement strand
GGCGGCGCACCGGTTCGGCGCTGCGTTTCGGCGTGCCGTTCTGGCTGGACCCGCGGGACACGCGGATCACGGCGGGGTATTCCTTGTCGCGGACGACGTACCAGGAGTTCGACGACGAGCAGACGACGTCGTTGTTCTCGCTGCCGCCCGGCGTCCAGAGCACGATCACGCTGGGCCTGAGCCGGTCGACGATCGACCACCCGCTGTTCCCGACCCAGGGAACGCGGCAGGACTTCACGGTCGATTTCAGCGGTGGCGTGCTCGGCGGCGATGGCACGTTCCAGAAGTACCTCATGAATGGAGCCTGGTACGTGCCGGTCGGCCGGCTGGGCGGGTCTCAGCCGGGCTCACGGCCGATCCGGTTGACCCTCGGGTTGACCGTGGAGGCGGGGGCGATTTTCGGAGACGCGAGCCGGTTCCCGTTCGACCGATTCTGGATGGGCGGGGTACAGTTCGGCCGCCCGCTGCGCGGCTACGACGAAACGACGATCACGCCGATCGGTTACGTCAGCCGGAGCGCACCGGGCGTGGCGCTGGACGCTCGCTTCGGCGATGCGTATCTGCGCCTGTCCGCTGAGTACGCCATGCGGCTGAACGACAACATCTCGATCGGCGTGTTCTATGACGCCGGCAACGTCTGGGCGGAGCCGTCGGAAATCAATCCGACACGGCTGGCGCGAGGCGCCGGGCTCGGGCTGACGCTCATCACGCCGTTCGGGCCGCTCGGGCTCGACTACGCGTACGGGTTCGACAAGCGGCCGCCCGGGTGGCAGCTGCACTTCAAGTTCGGCCAGGGCTTCTGAGCCCACGAAAGGGAGCGGTGAATTGATGCGAGTTCGTATGGTTCTCGGGTTGGTCGCGGTCGGCATGCTGGCAGCCGCGGTCCCGGTGTCAGCACAGGCCAAGATCGCGTACCTGGACTCGCGCCGGATCCTGCAGGAAGCCCCGGGTGCACAGCAGGCGCGGACCGCAATCGAGCAGGAGATGCGCGCATTCCAGCAGCGCCTGCAAACGCTGCAGGATTCGCTGCAGAAGGTCATCCAGGACTACCAGCAGCGCTCGCTCACGCTGTCGCCCGACGCGCGGCGCACGGAAGAGCAGAAGATCGCGGCCAAGCAGCGGGAGCTGCAGGCGCAGGCCGACCAGCTGGAGCTGGACGCGAACCGGAAGCAGACGGAATTGATGCAGCCGGTCATGGATCGCGTCGAGAAGGCGATCGAGGACATCCGCAAGGAAGGCGGCTACGCGATCATCTTCGACGCGGCCTCTGCGGCCATGGTCTCGGCCGACTCGGCGCTCGACCTGACCACGCAGGTCATCAATCGGCTCAAGGCCGGGAGCTCGTCCGCGACGTCCCGCAACTGAGCTGCATCGCGGCGGCCGACGGCGCGGGAGCGAACGCGTGAAGGCCTCCGCGATTGCGGGCCTGGTCGACGGACGACTCGAGGGGGGCGCTGACCCGGACATCAACGGGGTCGCCCCCCTCGATCGCGCCAGTCCAGGCGATCTGTCATTTCTTGCCCACCCCCGATACGCGGCCTACGTTGACGCCTCGAGCGCGGGCGCCATCCTGGTCAGCCCGTCGTTGCAGGCGCGCGTCGCCGGCCGGACGCACATCGTCGTCGCCGATGTTCACCGCGCCCTGGCGGTCCTGTTGCCCCGGCTCTACCCGCCGGCAGTCCCGCTTCCGGGAGTGCACGCGACGGCGGTGATCGGCCGGGGCGCCGTGCTTGGGGAGGCAGTGACGGTCGACGCGTACGCCGTGATCGGCGCGCAGGCGCGTGTCGGAGCCCGGGCACGGATCGGGTCGCACGTCGTGATCGGGGATGGTTGCGAGGTCGGCGATGACGTCGTGTTGCACGCACACGTCGCGCTGTACCCGGGGGTCACGATCGGTGCTCGATCGATTCTGCACGCCGGCGTGCGCGTCGGCGTCGATGGCTTCGGCTACGTGTCCGGCGCGGACGGACATCGCAAAGTGCCCCAGGTCGGCCGGTGCACCATCGGCGAGGATGTCGAGATCGGCGCGAACTCGACGATCGATCGCGGCTCGGTCGGCGCCACGGAAATTGGCCGAGGCGTGAAGATCGACAACCTCGTCCACATCGCGCACAACGTGCGAATCGGCGAGCACGCGATCATCGTCGCGCAAGTCGGCATCGCGGGCAGCACGACGGTCGGAAAATGGGTGACGATGGGCGGGCAGGCCGGCGCCCCGGGTCACATCACGATCGGGGATGGCGCTACGATCGCGGCGCAAGCAGGCGTGTTCGGCAATGTGCCGGCGGGCGAAACGTACAGCGGGTATCCTGCGCGGCCGCACAGGCAGTCGTTGCGCGCGCAGGCGGGCCTGGCGCGGCTGCCCAGACTGATGGAACGGTTGCGGGCTCTGGAACGAAAGGTCATGAACAAGACCGAGGCCGAGGAATGAGCGTCCGGCAGCGAACGATTGCAGGCGAAGCGTCGTTCGAAGGCACGGGCCTGCACACGGGTGAGCCGGCCCGCCTGCGCTTCCTGCCCGCAGGGACTGACCGGGGCGTCCGCTTCATTCGCGCCGACCTCGCGGGCCACCCCGAGATCGAGGCGCGGCTGGACCACGTCGTGTCGACGGATCGCGGTACGACGCTGGGCGTCGGCGACGTGCGGGTCAACACGGTCGAGCACCTGCTCGCCGCCGTCGGCGCCCTCCGCATCGACAACGTCGACATCGAGATCGAAGGGCCGGAGGTGCCGATCGGGGATGGCAGTTTCCGCCCCTTCTTCGAGACGCTCTCGCGGGCGGGTGTCGTCGAGCAGGACTCACCGGCAACCGAGCTGGTCGTCGTCGAGCCAGTCTCGGCGAACGGAGACGGCGGCGCGGCATACGCCGCCGTGCCCGCCGAGACCTACCGCGTCTCCGCCACGATCGAGTTCGATCACCCGCTCGTGCGTCGCCAGTTCGGTTCGTTCGATGTCACGGCCGATGAATTCGCGAAGGAGATCGCGCCCGCGCGCACATTCGGTTTCCTGCGCGACGCGGAGGCGCTGCGGGCCCGCGGCCTCGCCCGCGGCGTCACGCTCGACAACACCATCGTGCTCGACGAAAACGGACTGGCTGGCGGCGAGCTCCGTTTTCCCGACGAATTCGTCCGCCACAAGATCGGCGATGTCGTCGGTGACCTCGTTCTGCTCGGCCGTCGCGTGCGCGGCCACATCATCGCGGACCGGCCGAGCCACCAGGGAAACCTGGCGCTGGCGCGCGCGCTGGCCGACCGTGCCAGACAGGAACAACGCGCGCCCATCGTCGACATCACGCGCATCATGCAGCATTTGCCGCATCGATATCCCATGCTGCTCGTGGACCGGATCGTCGAGTTCGAGCCGGGCAAACGCATTGTCGGAATCAAGAACGTCACGATCAACGAACCGTTCTTCCAGGGTCACTATCCCGGACACCCGGTCATGCCGGGCGTACTCATCATCGAGTCGATGGCGCAGGTCGGCGGGTTGCTCCTGATGGATGCGGTGGAGAATCCGGAAAACAAGGTCGTCTACTTCATGACGTTGGACAACGTGAAATGGCGCAGGCCCGTCACGCCGGGCGACCAGATTCGTTTCGAGCTCGAGATGCTGCAGTTCCGCCGGCACGTCTGCCGCATGAAGGGCGTCGGTTTCGTCGAAGGGCAGATCGTTGCGGAAGCGGAAATGATGGCGCGGATCGTGGAGACCTGAGGCGTTGACGAACTCGAAGATGACACTCGAGCCCGGCGTGCACGCGAGCGCGGTCATCGACTCGACCGCGGAGATCGGCAGCGAGGTCGTGATCGGTCCGTATGCGGTGGTCGGACCGGGCGTCGTGATCGGCTCGGGCAGCCGGATCGGCGCCCACGTCGTCATCGAACGCGACACCGTGATCGGGCAAGGCTGTGTGATCCATGCGGGTGCCGTGCTGGGTGGCGACCCGCAGGACCTGAAGTACGCGGGAGAGCCCTCCCGCCTGGTGATCGGCGATCGCACCGTCATCCGCGAGTGCGTCACGCTCAACCGCGGCACGGCGGCCTCGGGACAGACCGTGATCGGCAGCGACTGCCTGTTGATGGCGTATGCGCACGTCGCGCACGACTCCGTGATCGGTAACCACGTCGTCATCGCGAACGCGGTGAACATGGGGGGCCACGTCGAGATCGAGGACTGGGCAATCATCGGCGGCTTGACGGCCGTCCATCAATTCGCGCGGGTGGGCCGACACGCGATCGTCGGTGGTGCCTCGGCCGTCCGGAAGGATGTGCCACCGTACGTCAAGGCGTCGGGCCATCCGCTGTCCTTGTTCGGCCTGAATGCAGTGGGTCTGGAGCGCCGGGGCTTCGGCGAGGACGTACGGCGTGAGTTGCGCCAGGCCTACCGCATTCTGTTCCAGTCGCGGCTGAACGTGACGCAGGCGCTCGAGCGCGCACGCAGCGAGCTCGCCCCGCTGCCGGAGGTCGGCTACATGCTCGACTTCATCGAGAGCAGCCGTCGCGGCATCACGGTCTGAGATCATGACGAGGCGGATCTCCGTGGGCGTCGTGGGTGTGGGTAGCCTTGGCTATCATCACGCGCGCATCCTGTCCACGCTGCCCGACGTGGACGTGGCGGGCGTCTACGACATCCGCGCGGACCGGCTGGCCGAGGTTTCGACGCAGCTGGCCGTACCGGCCGTGAATTCGCTGCCGGATCTGCTCGCGGCGTGTGACGCATGCATCGTCGCGGTGCCGACGGAGTCCCATGAGGCCGTTGCGCTGGAGGCCATCGACAGGGGCAAGCACCTTTTGATCGAGAAGCCGATCGCGCCTTCGCTGGCGTCGGCAGACCGGATCGTCGAGGCCGCGGAAGGGCGGGGCGTGCTCGTGCAGATCGGTCACGTCGAGCGGTTCAATGCGGCGCTGCGCGCCTGCGAGCCGTACATCGAAGAGCCGCTCTTCGTCGAAAGCCACCGGTTGGCGCCGTTCGTCCAGCGCGGTACGGACGTGGCCGTGGTCCTGGATCTCATGATCCACGACCTCGACCTGGTGCTGAGCCTGATGCGCCGGCCGGTCGTGTCGGTCGCGGCCGTGGGCGTTCCCGTGTTGACGACGAGCCCGGACATTGCCAACGCGCGGTTGGAGTTCCAGGGCGGCGGCGTCGCCAATCTGACGGCGAGCCGTGTCTCGCTGGAGCGGATGCGGAAGATTCGCTTCTTCCAGCGCTCCGGCTACATCAGTCTGGACCTCGCGGCCGGCACGGGCGAATACCTACGGGTGCGCGAGGGCGTGACGATCGTGCCGGGCACGCCGATCGCGGCTTCGGGCCTGCAGGAGATTGTCGAGCGCGTCCCGCTGCGCGGCGATGGGGGCGAGCCGTTGCGCGCGGAGTTGGAGAGCTTTCTTGCAGCGGTTCGTGGGGAGGCGCCCGTCGCGGTGAGCGGACGGGAAGGCCGCGACGCACTCGCCGTCGCCCTCGAGATTGTTGACCGCATCGAACGGCGCCATGTCGCTCATTGGAATCCGGCGTGATCGCAAACAGGGTGCGGGCGGCCCGTCGCGGCCACCCAAGCTCTGGAAGCAGGCGCTCGCGCTGGCCGTGATCCTGTACCTCATCTGGTATCTCAGTCGCCTCGCATCGGGCTGAGGCGTGCCCCGAATCCTGATCAGTGCGGGCGAGCCGTCCGGCGATCTGCACGGCGCCGCCGTCGCGCGGGCGCTGCGAGCACGCTGGCCGAACGTCGAGCTGTATGGTCTCGGCGGCGCGCGCATGGCCGCCGAGGGCGTGCGGCTCCTCGCCCATGTCGATGATTTGGCCGTCATGGGCTTCGTCGAGGTCGGGTCGCGCCTTCCATACTTCATCCGGCTCCTGAAGCGGGTCCGGTCCGGGCTTCGCTCCGAGCCCCCGTCGCTGGTTCTGCCGATCGACTATCCCGGCTTCAACATCCGTCTGGCGCGTGCCGCGAAGGCGGCCGGTGTGCCCGTGCTGTATTACATTGCACCGCAGGTCTGGGCCTGGCACCGCAGCCGCATTCCCGAGTTGGTCCGCGTCACGGACGCGCTTGCGGTCATCCTCCCGTTCGAGGCGGAGATCTTCGAGCAGGCGGGCGGCCGTGCGGTCTTTGTGGGACATCCGTTGCTCGATCGGCCCGTTCCTGGCGACGATCGGGCGGCGTTCCTGGAGCGGCTGGGACTGGATCGCGAACGCCCGTTGCTGGCTCTGTTCCCGGGCTCTCGCGCACAGGAAGTGGAGCGGCATGGACGCCTCTTCGCCGAAACCGCACGACGGGTCCGCGGCGTGCTTCCCGAGGTGCAGGTCGCTATCGGACTCGGTGCGGCCGTGGCCAGGGACACGATCGAGGCGCTCGGCCTGCCGTTCACCGAGGACGGCTGGTCTCTGTTGCACCACGCGCGCGCGGCCCTCGTCAAGTCGGGCACGGGGACACTGGAATCCGCCCTGGCCGGGACACCCATGGCCATCGCCTATCGCATGCACCCGCTGACCTACGCGCTCGCGCGGCGCGTCGTCCGGGTCGATCACGTCGGTCTCGTCAATCTCGTGGCCGGCTCACGGATCGTCCCGGAATTCATCCAGCACGAGGCGACGCCCGACAACCTGACCGCCGCGCTCGTACGTATCATCGCGGACGGTCCGGATCGAGACCGCGCCCTCGCCGATCTCGCGCGCGTGCGGTCCTCGCTGGAACCGCCCGAGCCCCCGCGGCCGACGGCGGAACGCGTCGTGGATCTTGCCGCCGAGCTGCTCGAGTCGCGGTCTTCCATGGTACGCCCGCGCCGGGACGGCCAGTCGTGAAGGCCGTGGCCCGCTCGCCCACGACGAGCCTGGGCGAGGAGATCGTCGCCCGCTGGTGGCGGGGCGAGTATGGATTCCGTGGAGCGCTGTTGCGGACATTGCTGACGCCCGCGGAAGCCCTGTTCCGCATGGCCGTCTGGCTGCGAAACGGCGCCTACGATGGCGGCTTTCTGGGCGCCGCCAAGGTCGGCATTCCGGTCGTATCCGTCGGAAACCTGACGGTCGGCGGCACGGGCAAGACGCCGGTGGCCGGCTGGCTCGTCGATGAGCTTCTCCGGCGCGGACATCGACCGGCCGTCCTGCACGGAGGCTACGCGGACGACGAACCGGCGCTGCATCGCGTGTGGCACCCAGACGTTCCGGTCTTCGTGCGGCGCGACCGGGTCGAGAGCGCACGGCGCGCGATCGCCTGCGGGTCGACGGCTGTCGTGCTCGATGATGGTTTCCAGTACCGGCATCTGCACAAGGACGTCGAGATCTTGCTGGTCGCGGCAGAGAGCTGGACCCCCCGTCCGCGGTTGCTGCCCAACGGACCGTGGCGCGAAAGCCCGGCTGGGTCGCTGGGTCGGGCCGACTTGATCGCCGTTACCCGAAAGACCGGGACGGCCGCGCAAGCGATCGAGGTCATGCAAGAGTTGCGGCAGATCTCGCCCGAAACGCCGCTGGCGTGCCTGCATCTTCAGCCGTCGGGGTTTCGCCGGGGCACGGGCGAGCGTGCGCCGCCGGGCGGCAACGTCCTGGCCGTCGCCGGCGTCGCGCAGCCGGCGTTGTTCGCCGAAAACGCGCGCTCGGCGGGCGCAGACGTCACGGACGTGCTCGTATTTCCGGATCACCATCCGTACGAGCCGCGGGACGCGGAGCGAATTCTCGCCGCTGCTGCGGGCCGTGACATCGTCATGACGGCGAAAGACTACGTGAAGCTCGAGCCGTTGCTCCCGCAGGAGCGGGTCTGGGTTCTGTTGCAGCGCGTCACCGTGGAGACGGGGAGCGACGCCCTCGCGCGCATCCTCGATGGCCTGCCCGCGTGACCATGATCTCCACGGATGTGCTCGTGATCGGCAGCGGGATCGCGGGCCTGAGCTACGCTCTCAAGGCGGCGCAGCACGGTCGCGTCCACGTGATCACGAAGAAGCACCGCGCCGAGTCGAGCACCAATTACGCCCAGGGCGGCATCGCGGCCGTGATGGATCCCGCCGATTCGACGGAACTCCACGTGCGCGACACGATCGTGGCCGGCGCCGGCCTGTGCAGCCTGCCCGCGGTCAGGGAGCTGGTGCACGAGGGGCCGGCCCGTGTGCGCGACCTGATCGAATGGGGCTGTGCCTTCACTCGCCAGGAGGGCCGGCTCTCCCTCGGCCGCGAGGGCGGCCACTCGCACCGCCGCATCGTGCACGCCGCCGACCTGACCGGTCGCGAGATCGAGCGCGCACTCCTCGCTTCGGTCAGCGAGACGCCGGCCATCACGCTGCACGAGGACTACCTTGCGGTCGACCTGCGCGTGAGTGAGGACGAGTCGACCGGGCTGCGCCGGTGCGTCGGCGCTCTGGTGCTGGACGATCGGGACGGCCGTTTCGTCGCGTTCGACGCCGCCATCGTGCTACTCGCGACCGGCGGGCTGGGCCAGGCCTACCGTCACACCACGAACCCGCAGATCGCGACCGGAGATGGCGTCGCCATGGCGTACCGGGCGGGCGCCCGCATCGCCAACCTCGAGTTCGTTCAGTTCCACCCGACCGCGCTGCACCCGGCCGAGGGCGGCGCGTTCCTGATCTCCGAGGCCGTCCGCGGTGAAGGCGCGGTCCTGCGTCGACCGGACGGCGAGGATTTGATGCGGGACGTCCACGGGCAGGGGTCCCTCGCCCCGCGTGACGTGGTCGCTCGGGCCATCGATGCCGTTCTCAAGGAAACCGGCGCACCCCACGTCTGGCTCGACCTTTCTCCCATTCCGACCGATACCATAGAACGGCGGTTTCCGGGCATTCTCGCCGCCTGTGCCGCCCGCGGCCTCGACATCCGCACCGACCCGGTGCCCGTGGTGCCCGCCGCGCATTATGCGTGTGGTGGCGTGTTGACCGATCGGACGGGCCGGACCTCGGTCGCGGGTCTCTTCGCGGCGGGTGAAGTCGCTTGCACTGGCGTGCACGGCGCCAATCGCCTAGCATCGAACTCATTGCTGGAGGCCGTCGTCTACAGTCATCGCGCTGCCGAAGAGCTGCCCCACGAGCTCTCTCGCGCGCGTCGAGGCGGGTCGGCGGCCCACACGGAGACGCCTGAGGTCCCGTCGTCTCGACGAGCCTCTGCGGAGGAACGCACGGTCTGGCAGTGCCGTCACGAAGAGATCCGGCGTCTCATGTGGGACGAAGCAGGCATCGTCCGGAGCACGAATCGCCTCGAGCACGCGCGATCCCGGCTCGCCGGACTGCGCCAGATGATCGAGGCGGATTACACTGGCGGAAGCGTCGATGCATCCCTGATCGAGCTGCGCAACCTCGCGGAGGTGGCGTGGCTCGTCGTGCACTCGGCCCTGACGCGCGAAGAAAGCCGCGGCCTTCACTACAACGTGGATTTCCCGTGGCGGGACAACGAACGGTTCTTGCGTAACACGGTCGTCGAACGCGACCGAGCTTAGGGAGACGCCCAGCGGATGCAAACGGCCCAGGTCATGCCCAGGACCGACACCAATCCACCGGTCAACGAGAGCAACCCGTTCGAGGGCATGATGCAGCGCTTCGACCGGGCCGCCGAGCTGCTCAACCTCGACGCGGGCATCTACCGGATCCTGCGTCACGCCGAAAAGCAGATCATCACCTCGATCCCCGTTTCCATGGACAACGGGGACGTCGAGGTCTTCACGGGCTACCGCGTGCTCTACAACACCTCCCGCGGTCCGGCCAAGGGCGGCATTCGCTTCGATCTGGCCGTCTCGCTCGACGAAGTCACGGCTCTCGCGGCATGGATGACCTGGAAGTGTGCCGTCGTCGACATTCCCTTCGGGGGCGCCAAAGGCGGCGTCATTTGCGATCCGTACCGGCTATCCACTGCGGAGCTGGAGCGGCTCACGCGCCGTTACACGGCCTCCATCCTCGAGGTGCTCGGCCCCGAGTCGGACGTACCCGCGCCGGACGTCAACACGAACGAGCAGGTCATGGCATGGATCATGGACACCTACTCCATGCACAAGCGGCATACGGTCACCGCCGTGGTGACCGGCAAGCCCATCATCATGGGGGGGTCGAAGGGCAGGCGCGAGGCGACCGGGCGGGGCGTCAAAATCGTCGTCAAAGAGGCACTGCGTGAGCTTGGCATGCCGCTCCACGGAACTCGCGTCGCGGTTCAGGGCTTCGGCAACGTGGGCTCCGTCGCCGCTCGCCTGATGGAAGAGGAGGGCCTCACCGTCATCGCCATCAGTGACAAGTCTGGCGGCGTTTACAATCCCAACGGGATCTATGTGTCGCAAGCGATCGATTGGGTGCGCAAGCACCGGTTCCTCGAGGGATTCCCGAACGGCGAGCCGATCACCAACGAGGACCTGCTGGAACTGGACACCGACGTGCTCATCCCGGCCGCACTCGAGAACGTGATCACTCGAAAGAACGCGCCGAACATCAAAGCGCGGATCCTCGCCGAAGGCGCGAACGGGCCGATCACGGCGTACGCCGACTCGATCCTGGAAGAGAAGGGCGTCTTCGTCGTGCCCGACATCCTGGCCAACGCGGGTGGCGTCACCGTCAGCTACTTCGAGTGGGTCCAGAACCGAGAGGGCTACTACTGGAGCGAGGATGTCGTCAACAGCCGGCTGCGCGAAGTCATGATCCGCTCCTTCACCGAAGTCCTTGCCTACGCCCGACGACATGAGGTCAATCTGCGGACGGCGGCCTACATGCTGGCCATCGATCGCGTCGCCGCCGTGCACAAACTTCGCGGCATCTACGCGTAGTCGGGCTGGGGCTGGGGCTGGGGCTGGGGCTAGTGAAGATCTCCGTACTGGGGGTGGGGAAGCCGGGCGCGCTGCTCGCCGATGCGATCGCCGAATACGAGGCCCGGGCGCGACGCTACTGGACGCTGGAGGTCGTCGAAGTCAAGGAAGAGCGGGCGCGGAAGGGCGCTTCGCCGGACGCCGTTCGCGCAGCGGAATCGAGCCGGCTGCTCAAGCGCGTGCCGACGGGCGTCGTTCTCGTGGCGCTGACCCGAACGGGCGATGCGCTCAGCTCCGCGCGGCTCGCGCGCGAGCTCGAGGCGCTGGCGATCGGCGGGCACGCGGGCATGGCATTCCTGATCGGCGGTGCCCTCGGCCTCTCCGACGACGTGTTGCGCGCCGTGGATCGCCGACTGCGCCTGTCGACGTTGACGTTGCCCCACGATATCGCGCGCCTCGTGCTGGCCGAGCAGCTGTATCGCGCCGGCACGATCGTGCGTGGCGAGCCGTATCACAAGGCGAGGGAATAGAGATGCAGCAGCAGGTGCGATGTCCGGGCAGGCACCGGGCCGAGGCGGCGTGAGCGCGACGGCCACGACCAGCATCGAGATCCACGCCGCCCGGCTGGACGGATCGGCACTGGTCCGGGATTACCTGGCAGGTGCACCGCAGCTGGCCCCCTTCTACGCAGGACACCCCTTCGACGCGCAGGCCTATCGCCGGAAGGCCGACGCCGTTGAACGACGGCTGAGCGCGGCGGAGCGGGCGCGCATCGCGCCAGCGCTCCGCCCGCTGTCCGAAAACGCCGCCACAAAGCTGAACCGGATCCTCGACGGCGACGGCTTCGTCGTGACGACGGGGCAGCAGGCCGGCCTCTTCGGCGGACCCCTGTACACGGTCCACAAGGCGCTCAGCGCGGTGCGGCTCGCCGCTGCACTGGAAACGCTCCTCGAGAAGCCGGTCCTGGCCGTGTTCTGGATCGCGGCGGACGACCATGACTGGGATGAAGTCGACCACGCCTGGCTCGTCGACCGCGCGGGTGCGCTGCGTCGAATCGCTGTCGTCCAGGATTCGGACATGCCGCCGCACGCCATGGCGGACCGGCTTTTGGGGGAAGGCGTGCTCGACGCGCTGGACGTGCTGGATGCGACCCTGCCAGAAACCGAGTTCACGCCGGCGCTGCGTGACGCCATCCGCGCGGCGTACCGCCCGGACGCATCGGTCGCGAGGGCGTTCGAGGAGTTGCTCGCGCACATATTCAGGGATTTCGACCTCGCGCTGATGAGCAGCGCGCACGCGGCGGTGCGTGCGGCCGGGGCGCCGGTCCTGTCGCGGGATCTGGAGAATGCCTCGGCTCACGCGGCGGCCATCGCGCGGCAGTCGGAGCGCCTCGACGAGGCCGGATACGCGGTGCAGGTACCGGTCGCACTCGACGCTTCGAACGTCTTCTTGCACGACGAGCACGGCCGGGATCGGATCATGCGTGAGGGTGACGCCTGGGCACTACGGCGGAGCCGTCGCCAGATCGGGGCGAGCGAGATGGCGTCTATGCTGCAAAGCGCGCCGTCGCACTTCTCGCCGAACGTCTTCCTGCGGCCGGTGGTCGAGAGCTCCGTGTTGCCGACGCTGGCGTACGTGGGCGGGCCGGCCGAGCTGGCCTATTTCGCACAGATTGGCTGCCTCTTCCACGCACACGGCATCGAGCCGCCGCTCGTGTACCCGCGCTTCCGCATCCGCCTGATCGAGGCACGCGTCCGGCGCGTGCTCGAGAAGTTCGGCCTCGACGTTTCCGATTTTGACCGCCCGCTGCACGAGCTGAAAGCGGCGCTCGTGCGCGATGAGCTGCCTTCGGAGGTAACGGGCGCGGATGCGATGCTGCGACGCTCCATCGAAGAGGGTTACGCACGAATGAGCGAGGCGGCGACGACCATCGATCCGACGCTCGAGGGTTGGCTGACCAAGCAGCGCAACGCGGCGCTGAACGGCGTCGCGGATGCGACCCGCAAGGTTGCGGCGCATCTGCGCAAGCGGTGGAAGATCGAGCTGGCGCAGATCGAGCGTGCGGCCGCGGGCCTGATGCCCGAGGGGTCGCACCAGGAGCGGGTCCTGAACGTGTTGCCGTTCCTGGCGCGCTACGGGCCCGACCTGCCGCGCGACATGTTGGCGGCGCTGGACGTCGGCTTCGAGGCCTCGGCGCCGGCGTGGGCCGGGGTTCGCTGCGACGGCTAGGCCGGCTGGTGCGACGCCTGCAACCGCAATAGCTTACGACCATGGGCCTATGACCATGATCCTCGTCCTCGTCGTTCTGCTCGTCGCGCTGTTGATCCCTCTGACGGCCGTCATCCTCGATTCGCAGGTCGGCCGGGCCATCGCGGCACGTCTGGAGGGCGACAAGGAAATCGGCGGCGGAATATCGACCCGGGTGGCCGCTCTCGAGACCGAGGTCGATCGCCTCGCGCGCGAGCTGACCCGCGTCGACGAAGAGAACGCCTTCCTGCAGCGCCTGCTCGAGGAACGCCCCGCACCGGAGGGGTTGCTGCCACCCGGTGAAGAGAAGCGCTGAGGCCGCGCCTCCTGGCCCTGCGACGCTGACTTCCGGCGTGGCTCGCGCCTCCTCCCGCTCGGCCGGCCTGGTCGCCGCCGGCATCCTTCTCAGTCGACTCGCGGGTCTGATCCGACAGGCGGTATTCGCCCGCTTCCTCGGCACCTCGGATTACGCATCCGTGTTCTCGGCCGCGCTGCGGATGCCCAATGTGCTGCAGAACCTGCTCGGCGAAGGCACGCTGAGTGCTTCGTTCATCCCGGTCTACGCGGGCCTGCTCGAACGTGGCGAACGGGAAGCGGCGGGCCGTCTGGCGGGTGCCGTCTTCGCACTCCTGCTCGCGATCACCGCTGCACTCGCGATGGTCGGCATCGTTCTCGCCGATGCGCTGGTGTCGGTCTTCTTCGCCGGGTTCGGGCCCGAAATGCGCGCCGCGACCGCGACCTGCGTGCGCATCATCTTCCCGATGACCGGCGTGCTCGTGTTGTCGGCGTGGTCGCTCGGCGTACTGAACAGCCACCGCAGTTTCTTCCTGCCGTATTTTGCTCCGGTCCTGTGGAATGCGGCGATGATCGCGACACTCCTCGTGTTCGGCACGAGACTCGGCGATCGGGATCTCGTCTTTGCCCTGGCCTGGGGTGCGCTCGCCGGCGGAATCCTGCAGTTCGGCGTACAGCTGCCTCGCGTGCTGCGGCTCGAGCCGCAGCTGCGCGTGGCGTGGGCGCCGAAGTTGGCGGCGGTCCGACGCGTCGTGGATAACGCCGGACCCGCGATCCTGGGCAGGGGCGTGGTCCAGCTAAGCGCATGGCTGGACGGCTTCCTCGCCTCGTTTCTGTTCGCGGGCGCCTTGGCCGCGCTCGGGTACGCGCAAACGTTCTACCTACTTCCGATCAGCCTGTTCGCCATGTCGATCGCAGCCGCCGAGCTGCCCGAGATGGCACGGGAAGCGAGCGCGCGAACGGACGCCGTGCGCCAGCGCCTCGACTCCGGACTTCGCCGCATCGCCATCCTGATCGTGCCGTCGACCGTCGGCTACCTCGCGCTCGGCGATGTCATCGTCGCGGCGCTCTACCAGAACGGGGCGTTCGCTCGAGTCGACACGCTGCTCGTCGCACTCGTGCTCGCCGGCTATACGATCGGTCTGCCCGCGACGACGGCGACGCGCCTCTTCGCCTCGTCGCTCTATGCGCTGGAAGACACCCGTACACCGGCACGTGCCGCGGCGCTGCGCGTCGCGCTGTCCGCGACGGTCGGCCTGACGTTGATGCTGCTGCTGGAGCGCGTTGCAGTGGCCGCCGGGCCGTTGCGCGTGGGGCCCGCGCCCCTGGGTGCCGTGCAGGACTGGCGGCCTCTCGGCGCCGTCGGCCTCGCCCTCGGCACCGGCAGCGCCGCCTGGCTCGAATGGGTGTGGCTGCGCCGGGCCATTCGAGCCCGTGTGGGCGGGGGTCCGCCGCAAGCCGGCTTCCTGCTGCGCCTCGCGGCGGGCGCGCTCGGCGCCGCCGCGCTCGCGCGGGCGCTGTTCGCGATCTTGCCCCCCATGCATCCGGCGCCGGCCGGGGTCCTGACGCTGCTCACCTTCGGCGTGTCGTACTTCGGCCTGACCCATGTCCTCGGCGTGCGCGACACCTTGGCGCCGCTCCTCGCCATCCTGCGACGTGTCCGCCGTGACGGGCCGGGCGGAACGTAGCGGGGTAGCAAGGTCGGACCGCAACCGATCCGAACGCCGTGCAGACCGAGCGACTCGACGCCAAACTCCAGCATCTGCCGTCTCGACCCGGTGTGTACCTGCTCAAGGACGCACGCGGCGAGATCCTCTACATCGGCAAGGCCAATTCGCTGCGTAGCCGGGTGCGCAACCACTTTGCCATCGATGCGGCGACGTCCGTCAAAAATCGGGAGATGATTCGCCGAACGGCCGACGTGGACACGATCGTGGTCGGCTCGGAGGCGGAAGCGCTGCTGCTGGAGGCCAACCTGATCAAACGGCACCGGCCGCGCTTCAACATCCGGTTGAGGGACGACAAACGGTATCCGTACATCAAGGTCACGCTGAACGAGCCGTTTCCGCGCGTCTATGTGACGCGCCGCCTGATCAACGACGGCAGCCGCTACTTCGGCCCGTTCACGGACGTCGGTGCCATGCGCCAGGCGCTCGAGGTGATCAAGCGACTGTATACGGTCCGGAGCTGTCGTTACGACTTGCCGCGTGAAGCACCGGCGCGACCCTGTCTCGACTACCACATCGGGCGCTGCAAGGCGCCTTGCGTCGGACTGCAGTCGCAGGCCGAATATCGGGTCATGATCGACGAGATGCAGGGCGTGCTCGCCGGACGGACCGACGATGTTCGAACGCGGGTGCAGGCGGAAATGGACACGGCGGTCGGCTCGCTCGAGTTCGAGCGTGCGGCTACTCTGCGCGATGTGCTCGCCGGCCTGGACAACATCGAGCGCCGCCAGCGCGCGCTCGATGTGCGCGGCCGCGACCTCGACGTGCTCGGCATCGCCCGCGACGGCGACCGCGCCTGCGCCGTGCGGCTTCGCATCCGAAACGGCAAGCTGCTCGGCCGTGAGCTCGACTTCTTCGACAACGTGCAGGACGAAGCGGACGCGGCCTTGCTCGGCGTGGCCACGGGGCGGATGTACCTGGGTCGCGGCGAGCACGGTATGCAGGATCTGCCACGCGAGATTCTGTTCCCGGGCGACTTCGAGGACCGCACGACCGTCGAGCAATTGCTCACCGAAACGGCCGGACGTCGTGTCTTGACACATGTGCCCGCGCGCGGCGAGAAGTTGCGCCTGGTCGAGCTGGCCAACCAGAACGCGCGACACCTGCTCGAGGAGCGTGTCGTGCTTGCCACCGACGCGGACGCTCGCGCAGACGATGTGCTCTACGAAGTTCAGGAAGCGCTGCACATGAAGGTCGTCCCGCGCCTCGCCGTCTGCTTCGACATCTCGCACCTGCAGGGCTCCGAGGTCGTGGGCAGCGCGGTCACGTTTCGCAACGGCGAGCCCGACAAGAACGAGTACCGGCGATTCCGCGTTCGCGGCGACTGGGGCAACGATGACTTTCGCTCCATGGGCGAAGTCGTGCGTCGCTACTTCCGGCGCCGCCTCGACGAGGGGCGACCGCTTCCCGAGCTCGTCCTCATCGACGGGGGTCGCGGTCAGTTGAGCGCGGCCCGTCGCGCGGCCGTCGAAAGCGGCGCGAGCGACACCCAGTTCGCCGGTCTGGCCAAGCGGGAAGAGGAGGTCTACCTTCCCGACCGCGCGGACCCGCTGCGCCTGCCGAGGACCAGTCGGGCGTTGCGCTACCTGCAACAGATGCGAGACGAGGCGCACCGTTTCGCGCACGCCTACAACCGCACACTGCGGCGGAAACGAACCCTGACGACCGAGTTGATCGAGATCCCCGGCATTGGCCCGAGACGGCAACGTGCGCTGATGGATCGGTTCGGCAGTGTGCGCCGGATCCGCGCCGCGTCCGTCGACGACATCGCGGAGTTGCCCGGCTTTTCCGAAGCGCTGGCCCGTCGCGTCCTGGATCGTCTCGGGTCCACGGAGTGAGCGTGCGCGCGCTACTCTTCGATCCGTTCGCCGGCATCAGCGGCGACATGACCGTGGGCGCGCTGCTCGATCTCGGCCTGCCCCCGGATTGGTTGCGAAGTCACGTCGCGGACCTCGGCCTCGGCGACATCGGTGTGCACGTCGAGCGGGTCATGCGGCGGGGCATTGCGTGCACCAAAGTCGATTTCGAGCTGCCGCACGAACACGCGCACCGGCACCTCCGACACGTCGTCGAGATCATCGAGGAGAGTCGCGCCACGGAGACGGCGAAACGCCGCGCGATCGACGCGTTTCGCCGCGTCGCCAGCGCGGAGGCCGCCGTGCACGGCACGACCATTGAAAAGGTGCACTTCCACGAAGTCGGCGCCCTCGACGCCATCCTCGACATCCTGTGCACCATGGCCGCCGTCGATGCGCTCGGCTTCGATGCCTTTTTCACCCGCCCCGTCGCACTCGGCAGCGGTTGGGTCGACATCGCGCATGGACGGTATCCGGTCCCTGCGCCTGCGACGCTGCGGATCCTCGAGGGCATCGTCGTGACCGGTCACGACCTCGACGGCGAATGTACGACACCCACGGGCGCCGCCATCCTCGCGACACTCACGGCCGGTGCCGCTCCGCTGGCGTCGTTCATCCCTCGGCGCACCGGGTTCGGTGCGGGGTCGCGCGATCCCGCTGACCGTCCGAACTGTCTGCGCCTGGTCGCCCTCGATCTGGCCAGCCCGACCACGGAAGCGCTGCACCTGGTCCAGACCGATATCGATGACATGCCGCCCGAATACGTGCCAGCGGCTCAGGAGGCGCTGATCGCGGCCGGCGCACTCGATGCCGTCGTGTCTGCCATCTCGATGAAGAAGGGCCGGCCCGGACTCCGCTTCGAGGTGCTGGCCCCCGCCGCCGCTCTCGACGCCGTGATCGAGACCCTGTTCCGCACGACCTCGACCATCGGCGTGCGCCACTGGCCCGTGACGCGGCCAGCGCTCGAGCGGGCCGAGGGGACACTCCAGTGGCGCGGCCAACGCATTCGCTTCAAGCGCGTCACGCTGCCGGGAGGAACGCAGCGCACCAAACCTGAGTACGAGGACGTCGTCCAGGCGGCCCGCAGCCTCGGCCTGACGGCCCACGAAGTGCGGCGAGCTTTGGACTCCGAAGCGGACGGGCCCGCGCATACCCGTCTCTCGGAAGACCGATCCTCAGGAGGAACAGAATGAGAAGAGCCGGCGCTCTCGCGCTCGTCTTGACCGCGTTGCTGCCGCTCGCCGCCGCAGCTCAGAAGCGACCGTCCAACTCGATGCATACGCGTAGCGCCGAGGTCTACCTCGACCGAGCCAAGTCCGAGTCCAACGCCGCCGACCGGCAGCGCGCGCTCGAGCAGGCCATCGAGGTCCTGACCCGGGGCGCCGACGCGGATGCCGACAATCCGCGGATCTGGTTCCTCATGGGCCAGGCGTACACGCGGCTCGGCGATGTCGCGGGGGCCGACTCGTCCTTCGACCGCGCCGAGCGGCTCTGGCCCGACTACGCCGCCGAGACGGCCGCCGAACGCCTCGACCTCTGGATCCGCAGCTACAACGCCGGTGTCGGCGCCATCCAGGCGGGCGACATCAACGCGGCCATCACCTCGTTCGAAGCCGCCGACGCGATCTACCGGGGCCGCCCGGACGCCCTCGTCAGCCTGGGCTCCCTTTACTCGCGCAGCGGTGACCTGCCGAAGGCGGAGAAGGCGTACCGCGATGCCCTCGAGGTTGCGGCGGCCACGGCTCCAAAGGCCGAGGGTGAGGTCGCCACACAAATCCGGGAGCACGCGGCCACGGCGGCCGCCCAGCTCGCCGGTCTGCTCCGGGACCAGGGCAAACATACGGAGGCCGCCGCCGTCATCGGTCAGATGGCCGAGGCACAGCCCGATAACGTCGGACTCCAGGTCGAATACGCCGGGGCCCTCGTGCGGGCGGGCGATATCGCGAAGGCCACGACGATCTACGAACGACTGCTCGGGCGGCAGGACCTGCTGCCAGGAGCCTGGTTCGACATGGGGATCGGGCTCTACGGAGCGGAGCAGCCGGCGCTCGCCGCGCGGGCGTTCCGCCGGGCGAGCGAAGGCAACCCGCAGTCCCACGACGCGCTTTACAACCTGGGGCAGTCGCTGTACGCGACGACGTCGCAAATGGACGAGGCCCGGGCCGGCGCGACATCGGGACCCCGGGTGGATTCCCTGCGAGCGGCCTATCAGGAGCTGCTCGCGACCGCCGAGAAGCTGCGCGGAATGGATCCGAACAACCGGAACGTGCTGATGATGGCGGCGCACGCACAGCGGAGCCTCGGCGAGCTGATGCAGGGGCCGGATGCGGAGTCCCTGCGCGCGAAGGTCCTGGAGACGCTTCAGGCGGCCGAAGGGCTGACGTTCGAGGTTTCGGGCGTCTCCGCACGTTTCGGGGAAGAGCAGGTCACGCTGCAGGGCCGGCTGACCAACAATACACTCACGGCCGGGACGCCGGTGCGTCTGGAGTTCACCTTCCTGGACATAGAGGGCCGGGAGGTGGGCC
>JBFJPA010000010.1:0-19615 GCA_041617355.1 Longimicrobiales bacterium | reverse complement strand
GGTCGCCATGCTGCCCTCGATCAGGCAGCCCAGTGGGCAGCTCGCCTGATCGCCGAAGGCGCCGACCTGCTCGATGTCGGCGGCGAATCGACACGGCCCGGCGCACGGCCCGTTGGGGCGGCCGAAGAGTCCAACCGTGTCGTCCCCCTCATCGCCCGGCTGGCACGCGAGCACCCCGACGTGCCGATTTCCGTCGATACGGTCAAGGCCGACGTCGCCCGCGCAGCCCTCGACGCGGGGGCCGCCATCGTGAACGATGTCTCCGCATTCCGGCTCGACCCGGCGCTCGGCCGTGTGGTCGCGCAAGCCGGGGCCGGCGTCATCCTCATGCACTCGCGGGGAGCGGTCGAGGCGATGGCCAGCTACGAGACGGCCGTGTACGGAGACGACCCCGTCGGTGAGATCGTCGCCGAACTCGCAACGGCCCGGGACCGGGCGCTCGCGGCCGGCGTCGCCGCCGACGCCATCGTGCTCGACCCCGGGCTCGGCTTCTCCAAGCGCACCGAGCACAGCGTGGCCGCACTCGCCCGGCTCGACCGCATCCTCGCGCTCGGCCGGCCCGTTCTCGTCGGCCCGTCCCGCAAACGCTTCATCGGCGAGCTCGGCGGCGGACTCGACGCCGTCGACCGGCTCGAAGGCACTCTCGCCGCGTGCGTCGTCGCGCTGCTTGCTGGCGCGCGCTTGTTCCGCGTGCACGACGTCGCTGCCGCCCGTCGCGCGCTCGACGTCGCTGAAGCCCTCCGGGTCGCCCGCGCATGAACGGATTTCTCGACCGCTTCGGATTCCTCCTGCCCGGACTGCTGGACATCGTCCAGATCATCATCGTCGCGACGGCGCTCTACTACGTGCTGCGCCTGCTCGCACGCACCCGCGCGATCCAGATGCTGGCCGGCTTGCTCGTCATCGCGCTCGTCTACTTCGCGGCCCGCTTCTTCAACCTCGTGCTCATCCGCTACATCCTGGAGACACTGTTCCAGTACGGCGCGATCGCGGCACTCGTCGTGTTCCAGCCCGAGCTTCGCAACACGCTGGCGCGCCTCGGCCAGAGCCGCGTCTTCCGCCTCTTCAACCGGTTCGAGTCCCATGAGGTCGTCGAAGAGCTGACCGAGGCGCTCGAACGACTGGCGCGCTCCAAGGTCGGCGCCATCATCGCCGTCGAGCGGGATGTCGGCCTCGAGGAATACGCCGAAACGCACGTCCGCCTGCAGGCCAAGGTCAACGCGGACCTGCTGCTCAGCCTGTTCGCGCCGTACGGTCCCGTGCACGACGGCGCCGTCTTGATTCAGGGCGACACCGTCATCGCCGCAGGCGTGATCCTGCCGCTCACACAGTTCCCCGTGGCCGATAAGTCGCTCGGCACGCGGCACCGCGCCGCCATCGGGCTCTCCGAAGAGACCGACGCGATCGTCCTGGTCGTCAGCGAGGAGACGTCGCAGATCTCCGTTGCCCACCGCGGGCGACTCGAGCGCGACGTGTCGCTCGACCGCATCCGTGAGGTGCTCGGCGCCGTCACGCCAGAGACGGAGGCCCCCGCCGAACCCCTTCCGGCACAGCGTTGACACCCCCCAGAGGCCCCGGTACATTCTCCCCGTTAACCCAGAGTCCAGATCCGGACCGTCTCCCGTTCCGTCTCATTTTCCGAGGAGCGTCGCTTGGAAGAGGCCGTCGGAACCGAATATTCGTTGCTCAACGTCTTCGCGGATGGCGGCGGGTTCATGTACCCGCTCGTCATGTGCTCGCTCTTCGCCCTCGGCGTCATTATCGCGAAGGCCTACACGCTGTGGGCGGCACACCGCGAGTCGTCCAGCATTCTCAATGAAGTCTCCGAGCTCGTGAAGGCGAGGAAGATCCCCATCGCCATTCAGCGCTGTGAGGAGACACCCGGTCCCGTCGCTGCGATCCTGCTCGCCGCGCTCCGCCGCGTCGGCGACCCCGCCTATTCCGGCGCCGATATCGAGAAGGCGATCAAGACGACAGGCACCATCGAGCTCGGCTTCCTCGAGCGCGGCCTGCCCGTCCTCGCGACCATCTCCAACGTCGCGCCCCTGCTCGGCTTCCTCGGCACCGTCGCCGGCATGATTGCCGCATTCGGCGCCATTGCCGAGGCGGGCCAGGTCGAGGCGTCCCTCGTCGCCGGCGGTATCAAGATCGCGCTCATTACGACGGCCTCCGGCCTGATGATCGCCATCCCCGTCAACATCGGCTACAACTTCTTCGTGACCCGGATCGACAAGCTGATCCTCGAGATGGAAGAGGGATCCGCCCGCATCCTGACGCTGATCTGGGACATGGAGCGGCCCGGCGGTCCCGCCATGGCCACGGCCGGACCGACGGATCCCGCAGGCCTGGACCGGGGTTGAACTAGAGTTCTCGCTCGAGCTGAGGAGCCCTCATGGCCTTGATGCGAAAGAAAGGACGCGTCTCGGGGGAGATCCCCACGGCGTCCATGGCCGACATCGCGTTCCTGCTCCTGATCTTCTTCCTCGTCACCACCGTCTTCGACGAGGAGAAGGGCCTCTCCATCGTGCTGCCCGCGCAGCAGGAGGAGCAAGAGGTCTCGCAGAAGAACGTGCTCCACCTCGTCATCCAGGATGACGGTCTGGTCCGGGTCAAGCGCGGCGAGAGCACGAACGAGACAGTGGTCCGTGCGATCGAGATCGGTTCGATCTGGCGGCTCGAGTTCGCGCAGAACGACAAGCTCATTGCGGCGGTCAAGACCTCGCCGAACGCGCCGTACAAACACATGATTGCCGTGCTGGACCAGCTGCAGAGCGCTGGCGCCGAGCGGATCTCCCTTCAGATACTGGAGTAGCACACCATGATGGGCGGCGGCTTCAAGAAGAAGTCCAAGCCGGCGAGCGAGATCCCGTCCTCGTCGCTGGCTGACATGGCCTTCCTCTTGCTGATCTTCTTCATGGTCAGCACGACGTTCCGCAAGGAGCAGGACCGGCCGGTCGTCTTTCCGGAGGCCGAGGCCACGAAGAAGCTCGACGTGCCGCGCAAGGACGTGCTCCACGTGTTCGTCGAGCGGGACGGCAAGGTCTTCATCAACGATGCGCTGATCCCGATGGAGCGCGTGAACTCCGTCGTTCAGCCGCTGTACGAGACGAACCGCGAGCTGGTCATCGTGCTGCGTGCCGATGCCGATGCGCGATACTCGGCGATCGACGCGGTTCAGAAGGAGTTACAGGAGGCCAACGCCGTTCGTGTGACGTTCTACACGAACCTCGAGCGACGAATGATCCGGGAGCGGAGGTAAAATCATGGCTGAGGTCAAGTACGCGCCCTCCCAGGGTAGCACGGCGAACGATCGCTTCAAGGAGAAGTTCGCGAACTGGTTCTGGGGCGGCGTCGTGGCCGCGACGTTCATCCACTTCGCGATTTTCGCCTTCTTCCCGTCGCTGCAGGCCGAGGATGTCTCGTTCGACACGGACGAGCTCATCAGCATCGACCTGCCGCCCGAGGTCGAGATCCCGCCGCCACCGGAGCGGATCGCGCGGCCGGCGACGCCTGTGATCGGCGACGCAAACATCGACGAGGACATCACGATCGCGGCGACGACGTTCGAGGCGACGCCCGTCGAGAACCTGCCGCCACCGCCCGCGGGCGCCTCCAGCGAGGATATCTCCCGCGCGCCGATGTTCACGCCGTTCACCGTCCGTCCGGCGCTTCGGAATCAGGACGAGGTCTCGCGGGCGCTACAGAGGAACTATCCGCCGCTCCTGCGCGACGCCGGCATCGGCGGCACGACCACCATGTGGTTCTTCATCGACGAGAACGGGAAGGTGGTCAGGACGCAGGTGTTCAACAGCAGCGGCTATGACGCGCTCGACGATGCGGCCGGCAAGGTTGCCTCGATCATGCAGTTCTCGCCGGCGTTAAACCGTGACAAGAAGGTTCCGGTCTGGGTGCAGATTCCGATCACCTTCTCGTCGAAGTGATCGGATCAGGCGAGCCGCAAAACAGGTGAGGACGAGGGGGCCGGCTCGAAGCCGGCCCCCTCGTCGCATCTACCGAAATGGAGCGCGGTTGCGGCGTTGCTGAGGGTCCGGGCGGGACCTAGATTCGGCGACCCATGGACGGTACGCAGCTGCATGACAGGCTGGCCCGGGTACGGGAGCAGATGGAGGCGGCGGCCCGCCGGGCCGGCCGAGACGCCGACGACGTCGCGTTGGTCGCCGTGACGAAAGGTCACCCGCTCGATGTCGCGCGGGCCGCGATCGCGGTCGGGCTGACCCGGCTGGGCGAAAACCGGGTCCACGAGCTGGAGACCAAGCGGGCGGAGTTGGGGGACGAGGCGGCGGCCGTCGACTGGCACCTGATCGGCCACCTGCAGCGCAACAAGGCCCGCACCGCCCTCGCGGTGGCGTCGTTGCTGCACTCGCTGGACTCGCTGCGTCTGGCCGAGGTGCTGGCCCGTGAAGCAGAGCGGGCGGGCGTACGGTTTCCGGTTCTCGTGCAGGTTCACGCATCAGGGGAAGAGACGAAGGGCGGCTTCCCGGTGGAAACGGTGGAGGAGGCGGTAGCGAAAATCGTGAAGCTGCCGACACTTCGTGTACGGGGTCTCATGACGATGGCCCCGTATACCGACGACGCCCGCGTGCTGCGGGGCACATTCCGGCGAACGAAGGAAGCGTTCGACCGGTGCGCCGCGCTTGCGGATTTCGAAGCGCGGCACCTGTCGATGGGGATGTCGAACGACTTCGAGATCGCAATCGAGGAGGGCAGCACGCTGGTTCGCCTGGGCACCACCCTGTTCGGGGAGCGAGTGAGATGATGGACCTGACACCGCTCGAGGTTCGGAAGAAGAAAGGCGATTTCCGCCGTCAGATCCGGGGCTATGACCCGGACTCGGTGGACGATTTCCTGGACCTCGTGGCCGACCGCCTGGAGCAGGTGGTCCGGGAGAACCTGGCGCTGGCGGAGCGAGCGGGTACGCTGGAAGAACAGGTGTCCGACTACCGCGAGCGCGAGAAGGCGATGACGGAAGCGCTCGTGAGCGCCCAGGTGATTCGCCAGGAGATGCAGGCGAAGGCGGCGCGCGATGCCGACCAGGCCCGGGTCGAGGCGGCGAAGGATGCGCAGCAGGAGCGTTCACAGGCGGCTCTCGAGGCGGACCGGGCGCGCCGAGAGGCACGCGAGACGCTCGAAAAGGCGCAAGCCCAGGCAGCCGCCGAGCTGGAGCGCTCGCGGGCCGAGGTCCGCGCCGAAGTCGAGCGCATCCGCGCCCAGCTGGAGGCTGCCCGCGCCCGCGAAGAGCAGGCGATCCAACGGTTGCAGGCCCGGCGCGCCGAATTGCTGCTGACCTACCGCGAGCTGCTCGAGCACGAGCTGCAAGGGGTGGAAGGCGTCGCTCGCACCGTCGAGGAGTGGGAAGGCGTCGACGAGTCCGCGGAAGAGCCCACCGAATGGCCGGATCTGCCGTCGGCGGCATTCGCGACGGCGTTGTCGACGCGCCAGCCGAGTCCGGCACCACGGGAAGCGCCCATCGAGGCCTCTGCGCCGGCGCCGCCAGAGCCCGCGGCCGAGGACGAGGCGGAGATCCTGCTCGAAGAGCCGGCGGCGCCGGAAGCCGAGGAATTGATTCTGGACGACGAACCCGAGAGCGTCATCGCGGAGGCGGCTCCGGCAGACGACGACGATCTGATCCTCGAAGACGTCGACGACGACGACACCTGGCTGTCGGCCCTCGTCGACGAGGCGGGCCCGCCCTCGGCGAAGCCGGAAGCGCCGCCGCCAGCGCGCGCGACTGCTGCAGCGCCGACGTCCGACGTGTCCGATGAGGATTTCATCGACGGCATCATTGCCGAGGCCGGCGTATCGCCGCTCATGGGCGGGGCCGCACCGCCGCAGCCGGTCGCACGCCAGCAGGATGAAGAGCCGCTGCCGAATGCTGCCGAGCTGTTGCTCGGGGACCTCGATGAGGACGAGCCCACGCCCGCTGCACGCCAGGAGGAGCCGCCCGTACAGCCCAAGCTCGCAGCGGTCACGGCGGAGGTGACCGATCCGTTGGATGATGACGCCGACTTCGACGCCCTCTTCGACGAGGGTGAAGATGAAGTCGGGGATTTCGATTTCGACGCCGCCTTGTCGAACGCGACCGGGTTGTCGGGTCCTCGTGACGATGACTTCGGGAAGAACCAGGACAGCGAAGCGGTATTCGACCTGGGCGTCGAGCTCGATGGCGGGATCTCACCGCTCGATTTCGGTCGGGGCGGGCCGGGTCCGATCGGCCTCGATTCGTTCGGTAACGAGAAGAAGAAGCCGTCTCTGACGCTGCGTCCGCTTTCGCCCGAAGAGGAGGCGCCGGACCTGCCATTGGACGAGAATCGTCGCGATGACGACGACGACGACGACATGTTCTCGTCCATGTTCCGCGGCCGGAGTTGAACGGGGCGGACGCGCAACGAGCGGCGCTGCGCGAGGCGGTCGCGGCGATCCGGGCCCGGTCCAGGCTCGAGCCGACGGTCGCGCTCGTGCTCGGCACTGGCCTGGGCGGTCTCGCAGAAGAGATCGAGGTCGAGACGGCCATCGCCTACGCGGACATTCCCAACTTCCCCCTCTCGACGGTCGAGACACACACGGGCCGACTGCTCCTCGGCACACTCGAGGGTCGGGCGGTCGTGGCCATGCAGGGCCGATTCCACCGCTACGAAGGCTATTCGCTCCAGCAGATCGCCCTTCCGATCCGGGCCATGCGGCAACTCGGCGCGACCACGCTGATCGTCTCGAACGTGAGCGGCGGCATGCATCCGCTGTGGGCCGTCGGTGACCTCGTCGTCCTCGATGACCACATCAACCTGCTCGGCGACAACCCGCTCATCGGGCCGAACCTCGACGAGCTGGGCCCGCGCTTCCCGGACATGTCGGAGCCCTACGACCGCACACTCCAGCGGGCGGCCGAGTCCGTCGCCCTGGATCTGCGTGTGCCGCTCCGGCGAGGCGTGTACGTGGCCGTGCCCGGCCCGAACCTCGAGACGCGCGCGGAGTACCGAATGCTGCGCGCCTTGGGCGCGGACGTCGTCGGCATGAGCACGATTCCCGAAGTGATCGTCGCCCGGCACATGGACATGCGTGTGCTCGGCCTGTCGATCATCACGGATGCATGTCTGCCCGACGCATTGCAGCCCGCGAGCGTAGACGAGATCATTCGCGTCGCGGGCACGAGCGAGCCGACATTGACCCGGCTGATTCGCGGCGTGTTACGGAGCCCGACGCTGGACGCCTGACGCATTCGACAAAGAGGACCGTGTTGCGCTACCCCCGACACCCCGGAAGCGCGGTGGCGTTGGAGGAGGACGTTCTCCGACGCTGGCGCGAGGAAGATCTGTTCGCGGAAACGCTCCGCCATGCCGAAGGCTGGCCGGAGTTCGTCTTCTACGAAGGCCCGCCCACCGCGAACGGCAAGCCTGGCATCCACCACGTCCTGAGCCGCACGCTCAAGGACCTCGTCTGTCGCTACCGCGCGATGCGGGGACACCACGTCACACGCATCGCCGGCTGGGACACGCACGGCCTGCCGGTCGAGATCGAGGCCGAGAAGCGGCTCGGCATCAGCGGCAAGCGCGAGATCGAGGCGCTCGGTGTCGGCCGTTTCAACGAGGCGTGCCGCGACAGCGTGTTCACGTACAAGGAAGACTGGGAGAAGCTGTCCGAGCGGATCGCCTATTGGCTCGACTACTCCCGGCCCTACGTCACATTCTCGACGCCCTACGTCGAGAGCGTCTGGTGGATCCTCTCGCAGCTCTACGAGAAGGGACTGATCTACCGCGGTCATAAGAGCGTGCCGTATTGCCCACGCTGCGGCACGGCGCTCAGCTCCCACGAGGTGGCACAGGGCTACGACGATGTGTCCGATCCATCGCTCTATTTCACGTGTCCGTTCCTGCATCCGGATGGTGGGGACGATCCACGCGCCTTTCTCGTGTGGACCACGACGCCGTGGACGCTGCCGTCGAACGTCGCGCTGGCGCTGCACCCGCACCTGACTTACGCAGAAGTCGAGCACGATGGGCGGCACCTGATCCTGGCCGAGGGCCGCGTCACCGCCGTCTTCGGCGAGGACGCAAAGATCATCCGTCGCTACAACGCCGGCGAGCTCAACGGCATCCGCTACCTCCGGCCGTTCGACGTGGTCCCGGTCGGGGCACACGAAGAACGCGCCTGGACGACGGTGCTGGAGCCGTTCGTCACGGCCGAGGATGGCACCGGCATCGTCCACCTCGCGCCGGCCTTCGGCGCGGACGACTACGCCTCCGGTCAGCGGCACGGCTTGCCCATGCTGCGGCCCGTCGATGACGCCGGACGCTTCGAAGAACCGCTGCCGCTGGTGGGCGGCATGTTCGTCAAAGACGCGGACCCCGTTCTCGTCGAGGACCTGCAGCGCCGTGGCCTCGTCTTCCGCCACACCCACGAGGTTCACTCCTATCCGCACTGCTGGCGCTGCGACAGCCCGCTGCTCTACATGGCGCGCGATTCGTGGTACATCCGCACGACGGAGCTGCGCGACCAGATGCTGGCCAACAACCGGCAGGTGAACTGGTATCCGCCGGAAGTGGGCGCGGGCCGCTTCGGGGAGTGGCTCGAGGGCAACGTCGACTGGGCGATCTCGCGGGAGCGCTACTGGGGCACGCCGTTGCCGATCTGGGTCTGTGACGCCGATGACTCGCACCGCGAGATGGTCGGCTCCTTCGCCGCCCTGGCCGAGCGGGCCGGCCCCTTGGCGGACGACTTCGACCCACACAAGCCGTACATCGACGACGTCACCTGGGGTTGCTCGCACTGCACGGGCACCATGCGGCGGACGCCGGAGGTCATCGATGTCTGGTTCGACTCCGGCGCAATGCCCTACGCGCAGTGGCACTACCCGTTCGAGAACCAGGAGCTCTGGAAGCGGCACTTTCCGGCGGACTTCATCTGCGAGGGCGTCGACCAGACGCGTGGCTGGTTCTACTCGCTGATGGCGATTTCGACGATGCTGGGCGACGGGCCGTCGTTCCGGAACGTGGTCGTCAACGATCTCGTGCTGGATGCCGAAGGCCAGAAGATGTCGAAGTCGCGCGGCAACGTGGTCGATCCGTGGGCGGCCATCGGCGAGTTCGGCGCGGACGCGATCCG
Organism: Longimicrobiales bacterium; assembly: GCA_041617355.1. Classification (GTDB taxonomy): domain Bacteria; phylum Gemmatimonadota; class Gemmatimonadetes; order Longimicrobiales; family RSA9; genus JBFJPA01. Next base: position 10,498 of record JBFJPA010000010.1, on the reverse strand, counting down.
CTGGTACTTCGTCAGCGCGAGTCACCCCTGGCTGCCGAAGCGATTCGACCCGACGGCGCTCGGTGAAGCTGCGCGACGCGTGTTCGACACGCTGGCGAACACGTACCACTTCCTCGCGCTTTACGCGAACCTCGAGGATTGGGCGCCGACGGAGAATGATCCGCGGGCGGACGCCCGACCGACGATGGATCGTTGGATCTTGTCGCGTACGGCCGATCTGGCCGCCCGGGTCAACGCCGACCTCGACGGCTACGACATCACGCGCGCCGCGCGCAGGCTCGGCGACTTCGTCGTGGACGATCTGTCGAACTGGTACGTACGACGCAGCCGTGACCGCTTCTACGGAAGCGGCGATGATCAGGACACGCGTGCGGCGTTCCGCACGCTGCACGACGTGCTCGTCACGGTGTGCCGCCTGCTCGGGCCGTTCACGCCCTTCCACGCGGACTGGTTCCACCGCGCCTTGACGGGCGAGTCGGTACACCTTGCCGCGTTCCCGACTGCCGCCGATCGCGACGTCGTGCCCGGCTCGCTGCGTGACGAGGCCCTCGATCGGGGCATGGACTCGGTGCGTGTGCTCGCCCGGCTCGGGCGCGCCGCCCGCGAGAAAGTACGGATCCGGGTGCGCCAGCCACTCCGCACGCTCTTCGCGCTGGTGCCGGATGGCGCACCGACCGACGAGCTGCTCGGTGTGCTCCGCGCCGAGCTGAACGTGAAAGAGGTGCAGATTCTCGGGCAGGCCGAGGACCTCGTCACGCTGCACGCGGTGCCGAACTTCCGCACGCTCGGCAAGCGCTTCGGTCCACGGACGCCACACGTGGCGGAGGCCATCCGCGCGGCATCGTCGATCGCCATCGCCGCCGCCCGGCGGGCCGGCGCTCCGCTCAGCGTCACGGTGGACGGCGCACCGGTCACGCTCACCGAGGAGGAGTACGACGTGCGCGAAGCCGCGCGCGGAGACCTCGTCGTCGAGTCGGAAGGGGGCCATACGGCCGCGCTCGACCCCAGCCTGGACGAGGCGCTCATCCTGGAAGGCATCGCTCGCGAGTTGATCAGCCGCATCCAGCGGCTGCGCCGGGACCTCGACTTCGCGGTCTCCGACCGCATTCGGGTGAGCCTCTGGGCCGGCGGTCGCGTGCGGCAGGCGGCGGAGCAACACGGCGAATGGATCGCACGGGAGACGCTGGCCCGCGCGGTCGACCTCGTGGGCGACGTCGCGGCCGCGCCCGGGGACGGCCAGGCGCTGGACGTCGACGGCGAGGCGGCCGTTCTCCACGTCGAGCGGACCGCGGGCGGGGCGGCCTGATATGGCGAATACGAGCACGGAAGCCGGCGCGACCGTCCCTCCGGCAGAGGCAGCGCCGTCGCTGGGAAGGGCCAAGGCTACCCTGTTCACGGCGGTCGTGGCCCTCATCGTGAGCGCCGACCTCATCACCAAGGCCATGGTCCAGAACAACTTGCAGCTCTATGAGCGGCGCGATGTCCTGGGCAGCGTGGTGCGCCTCACCTACATCTACAACCCCGGTGCAGCCTTCGGCATCCACCTCGGGCCGCACTCCCGGTGGATCTTTCTGGCCCTGAGCGTCGTCGTGCTCGCCGCCCTGCTCGGCATGTACGCGTACACGCCGGCCAAGGATCGAATCCGGCTCACCGCCATCGCGCTGATCTGTGGCGGAGCCGTCGGCAACCTCGTGGACAGGGTCAAGTCTTCGCGCGGGGTGGTCGATTTTCTCGATGTCGGCATCGGCACCGTCCGCTGGCCGGTTTTCAACGTTGCGGACATGTCGCTGACCGTGGGTGCCGTCATCCTGGCCGTGTCGCTGTGGCGAGAGGAGAAGCGACTTGTCGCAGGGCGCCCGGGCAGCTGAGCGGCACCGACTCGAGGTCGAGGCAACGCCACAGGCGAGACGCCTCGATGCGTGGATCGCCGTGCGACTGCCACAACTTTCACGGTCGCGCGCGGCCCAGCTCATCGCCGAAGGAAAGGTCCGCGTCGATGGTGCGCCGGCACGAAAAAGCCATCGCCCCGAATCGGGCGAAGTGGTCGAGATCGAGATCCCGGAGGCGATGCCCACCGACCTGCGGGCCGAGCCGATCCCGATCACGATCGTCTTTCAGGATGACGACGTCGTCGTCCTCGACAAGCCGGCTGGCATGGTCGTGCACCCGGCGCCGGGGCACCGCGCCGGCACGCTCGTGAACGCGTTGCTCTGGCACGTGTCCGATCTGTCCGGTATCGGCGGCGTGCGACGGCCCGGGATCGTGCACCGCCTGGACAAGGACACGTCGGGGCTGATGCTCGTCGCCAAGAACGATCATGCGCACCGCGCGCTCGCCTCGGCGCTGAAGCGGCGGGATGTCAAACGGCGCTACCTCGTGGCGTCCTGGGGCCACCTGCGGGAGGACGAAATCGTGGTGGACGCGCCCGTGGGCCGTTCCCTTGGTGACCGGAAGCGCATGGCCGTCGTCGAAAGCGGGCGACCCGCACGAACGACGTTCCTGCGCCTGGAGCGCTGGCCGTCCGCCGAGCTCCTGCGCGCAGAGTTGGAGTCGGGCCGGACGCACCAGATCCGCGTGCACCTCGCTTCAATCGGACACCCGGTCGTGGGCGATCCGGTCTACGGCAAGGGTTGGGAACGCGGACTGGGCGGTCGCGACGCCACGTGGGCTCGGGGTCTGGCGAAGCGCGTGCCAAGGCAATTCCTGCACGCGGCAGAGCTGGAGTTCGCCCATCCGCGGACGGGCCAGCCGATGCGGTTCGCCTCGCCGCTGCCGCCGGAGTTGGAGCGCGTCGCGGCCTGGGCGCGGAGCGAGTCACATGGTTGATCGCGGTGCACGGGACGGGCTAACTTCGGAGCGTTCGTCCGAGACAGGGCCTTTCCCTCCCGGGCTCGAGACGGCGGAGGTCGTGGAGCCGCCGTCCGACCGGGAACCGGCGCATATGCGCCGGTGGGTCCGGATCGCGGTGGGAGGGCGCGACTGGGCGGTGCCCCTCGAACGGGTCCGGGAGATCCTGACGCCGCAGCCATTCACGCGTCTGCCGGGATGCGACGCGCACGTGGCAGGGTTGGTCGGCGTTCGCGGACGAGTCGTGACGGTGCTCGATCTGGGACGGATCCTGGGCTCGTGCGCCGCGGCCTCTCGCTCCGATCACCGGTTGCTCCTCGTCGATCACGGGGACCGCGTGGTCGGCCTCGCCGTGGACGACGCCAGTGCCGTCATGGATGGCGCACTGCGCCCGCCCGTGCCCGAGCCCGAACGCCTGGCAGGTGTCGATTTCGAGAGTCCCGACACGATCGGCTTCGTAAGAGCCGAGAACGGCGGTTTTCTGGCGTTGGACATCGATGCCGTGATTGGACGGCACATTGTCTGATCCTGCTGCACAGCTGCCTCTCATCGAGGGAATATGGCCCGTACAGTCCTGATCTGTGACGACGCGCTCTTCATGCGGACCATGCTGGCGGATATTCTCGAGCAGGCCGGCTTCAATGTCGTCGGCCAGGCGGAGACCGGAGCGGAGGCGGTACGCAAGTACCGGGAACTGCAGCCGAGCCTGGTCACGATGGACATCATCATGCCGGACATGGGTGGGATCGACGCGGTCCGTGAGATCGTGAAGGACTATCCGGACGCGAACATCCTGATGTGCAGCGCGATGGGGCAGCAGGCGCTGGTGATCGAGGCGATTCAGGCAGGCGCGCGCGATTTCGTGGTGAAACCTTTCCAGCCGTCGCGCGTGCTCGAAGCCGTGCAGCGCGTGTTGGGCTGAGCGCCAAAGGAGACGCTCGCATGGACGCGGGCCGCTTCGCGCAGTTGTATTCGGCCGAGGCGAAGGAGCACCTGGGCTTGCTCAGCCGGAGTCTCCTCGCACTCGAATCGCCCACCGTCCCGGCTGACGCGGTGGGTGAAGCGTTTCGTGCGGCCCATACGCTGAAGGGTGTGGCGGCGGCCATGGGCCACGAAACCGTGGCGGAGCTGGCGCACGCGATCGAGGACCGCCTGGACGCCGTGCGCAGCGGCCGCACCCGTGTCGATCCCGAGCTGGTGGACGCGTTGCTTGGGGCCGTCGACGCGCTCGAGGTGGCCCTGGAAAGCTCCCTTCGCCCCGCCCCGCCCCCCGGCCCCCGCCGCGTCCGCGTCGTGCTCCGCGAGGACACCCAGCTCATGGGTGCGCGCGCCGTCCTGATCGCGACCAACCTGAAGCGGCGCGGCCTCGCGACGGGCACCGACCCGGAGACGTTCGGCGATTCGTTCGACGGAACCTTCAGCGTGCTGGTCGCGCAGGATGCCGCAACCGACGATGTCAGCGCGGCGATTCTGGCGGCGGGCGATGTCGAGCGGCTCGAATGGGAGGATGCCAACGCGCCGCACGGTCCGAAACCTCCACCGGCCTCGTACGTGCGTGTCGACGCGAGCCGCCTCGACACGCTCGCCGATGGCATCGGTGAGCTGACCGTCCTGCACGCGCGCGCACTCGGCTCGAGCAACCTGCCGGAGTTGGCCGGCGATCGCGTGGCGCTGCTGCTGTCCGCGCTGCAAGACGAAGTGCTGCGCTTACGGATGCAGCCGGTCTCGACCGTCTTCGACCGCTTGCCGCGCGCGGTGCGCGACGCCGCACGCGCTGCTGGCCGCACGGTCGACTTGACGCTCGAGGGCGGCGACATCGAGCTGGATCGAGCCATCCTCGATGCGCTCGCGGATCCGCTGCTGCACCTGGTTCGCAATGCGGTCGACCACGGCATCGAGCCTCCGATCGAGCGCGCCGCTCGCGGCAAGCCGATCGAAGGGCAGCTGTTCGTCGTCGCCGAGCGCGAGCGGAGCAGCGTGCGAGTTTCCGTTCGGGACGATGGGCGCGGTGTGCCGCGCGCGCGCATCGCCGAGCGAGCTGCCCAGCTCGGACTACGATTCGCCGGCGATGAGCCGTCCGATGAGGAGCTGCTGCGCGTCCTCGCACAGCCGGGCTTCTCGATGGCGGACAGTGTGACGTCGATTTCCGGGCGGGGCGTCGGTCTCGATGTCGTCACGGATCGGGTTCGCGCCATCGGCGGCGCGCTCAGCCTGCAGACGGGAGAGGGACGGGGTACCACGTTCACGTTGCGCGTCCCCATCACGCTGGCCCTCGCTCAGGCGCTGCGCGTTCGCGTTGGCGGAGAGGATTACGCGATCCCGCTCACGCACGTGACCGAAGCGATGATCCTGGAAGACGTGCTGGTCTCGGCCGTAGCCGGCCGGGAGGCCGTGCGCGTGCGCGACGACCTGCTCCCCCTCATTCGTCTGCGCCAGGTTCTGGGAGTCCCCGCCGTGGGCGCCGAGACCGCCGCCGTCGTGGCCGAAATCGGCGAGCGCCGCGCCGCGCTGGCCGTGGACGAGTTGCTCGGCCGTGAGCAGATCCTCATCAAGGGCTTCGACAACGCGCGTGGCGCACTGCCGATCTTCTCCGGCGCGACGCTCCTGGCCGACGGCCGGCCGGCTCTCGTGCTCGATCCTCTGAGCGTGGTGTGAGGCGTATGGATCCACGCACGCTCGATACGCTGCAGTTCGACGCGCTTCGTGAGGCGGCCAACATCGGCGCCGCTCACGCGGCGACGGCGCTGTCGCAGATCACGAACCGACGGGTGATGATCCACGTGCCCGAGGTCGCGGTCATCCCCCTCGAGGCCGTAGGTTCCATCGTCGGCGATCCCGGCGAAAACGTGTGCGCCGTGATCATGCAGGTGTACGGCGCGCTGAGCGGTCGAACGCTGCAGATCTTCCCGCCGACCACGGCCGCACGCCTGACCGGCACGTTGCTGCGCACGCACGAAGCGCTCCTGCCCACGGAGTTCGGGTTGATCGAGCGCTCGGCGCTCAAGGAGATCGGCAACATCCTCGTCGCTGCGTCGCTCAGCGCGATCGCCGAATTGACTGGAACGACGTTGACCATGTCGGCGCCTGCGTTCGCCTTCGACATGGCGGCCGCGATCCTGACGACGAGCTACCTGAATTTCGGGACGGACGACGACCACGTGTTCTTCGTCGCCACACGCATGACCCTGGACAGGGGCGAAGATTTGCCCGCCTACTTCATCCTCATTCCCGACGAGCCATCGCTCGACGGCATCCTCCGCGCCTTGCGGGTGGCATGAGCACGCTGGTGGACACGCCCACCCTGGCGGCGACGTTGCCCTGGACCGACCGCGGCGACTCGCCGTGGCGAGAGGCCGCCTCGCCTCGCTCGCCCCGCGATGTCGAGATCCTGCGATCCCTCGCCCGCCGCATCAACCGCGCCGATCCCGGCGCGTTGAACAATCTGGGCGTCGTCTTCTACAACAAGGGCCTCGTCGAAGATGCGGTCCGTCACTTCGAGGATGCGCTCGAGTTGGATCCGCGCATGCAGGTCGCGGAGCGCAACCTGCAGATCGCCTACTTCGCGACCGGGTACTTCGAGACCCTCGTGCGCGAGCTGCTCGACCGTCTGCTCGCCGATTCCGAGGACGCCGTGGCGCGCAACCGGCTGGCCCGGGTCTACTTCTACGGCGGCGATGTGGATGCCGCGGTCCGCGAGTGGAAGTCGGTCCTGCATGTGCGATCCCGCGATGCCGGCGTCTATCAAGGCATCGCGCGGGCGGAGGCCAAGCGGGGTGATCTCGACGCCGCGCTGGTCGCATTGCGCAATGCCGCGGCGATCCAGCCGCGGAACGCCCGCATCCACCTGAGGATCGGCGAGGTCCTCTATCTGCGTGGACTGCACACGGATGCCCGTGAGCCGTTGGAGAAGGCCGTCGGCCTGGACGATACTCTGGCGGAGGCGCACCACCTCCTCGCCTTCGTCTACGGCGACCTCGGCCTGGAGGAGCGGGCGAACCGCTCCGCGGCTCGCGCCGCGGAGCTGAATCCGAGCCTCGCCCGGGCCGAGCGGGGCCTTTCGCTGGACCGCTACAGCGAGGCGATCTACGAAGAGCTCGTCGGCGACCGCACCGCGCGGGTGACCGTCGCGGAGGGGGGCGCCCTCGCGCACTACAACCTGGGGCTGGCCTTTCGGCAGAAGGCGCTCTGGGACGAGGCCATTCGGGAGTTCCGTCTCGCGACGGAGCGCGGCGAGGATCCGTTCCTCGTGCGCCAGGCGCAGGCGGAGATGTTGCTGTTGCGCGGCAACGGCGGTGAGGCCGTGGCCGTTTACGAGGAGTTGCTCGAGCAGGAGCCGGCCAGTCCCAAGCTCTGGAACGAGCTGGGCGTGGCCCGGCACCAGGCGGGGCAGATGGAGGCGGCGGAACAGGCCTACCGGCGCTCGCTCGCGCTCGACCCCGTCTATCCGCTCGCGTGGAGCAACCTCGGCGTGGCGTTGCACCACAAGGGTAAACGCCGGGAAGCCGAGGAAGCGTTTCGTTCGGCGTTGTCCGACGGTCGGGCGGCGCGTGACGTGTGGCGGAATCTGGGGCTGCACCAGCAGCGGATCGGTCGTCGCGATGATGCCGCGATCGCATACCGGAGCGCGGTCGACATCGATCCGGCATCGCCGCTCGCGTGGACAGGGCTGGGCACGCTGTTTCTGGAACGAAGCGAGCCGGCCCGCGCGCGCGAGGCGCTCATGCGCGCGGTCGAAGCGGATCCGGACCTGGCCGAGGCCCGCTATCAGCTGGCATTCGCGTTGTCCGCGCTCGGAGACTATCCGGGCGCGCTGCGCGAGACCCAACGCGCGCTGGAGCTGAATCCGTATATGCCACAGCCGCGTTTCCGCTTGCTGATCGACCTGCAGTACGAGGAGGCCGGCGTGCTGGCGCCCGAGCTGGATGCGCCCACTCGGGTGGACGCGACGGGCGGCATCGCGACCTTCGAGTTCGAAGGTGAAGGCTTGGATGCCGTCTTCGGCGAAGCGCCCACGCCGCCGCTGCCCGAGCCGGTTCTCGAGCTCGTGGACGAGCCCGACGCGCTCGCCCCATCGTCGCCGGAATCGATCGAGCCGCTGGCGGCGGCACGCGCGGCGCTGGCACGCCGCGAAGTGACGTTGGCGCTCGACGAGGTCCAGCGCGCGGCCGCGCTCGGCGCGAATCGCATCGAGGTGATGCTGCTGCAGGGCGATGCGTTTCTCGATCGGGATCTGCCGGGGGAGGCGGTCGAACGATTCCAGACTGCACTCGCCGAGATCGAGCGGCACGACGAGGCCGCCGTGGCCGCGGCACTCGGGTCGAACGCGATTCGCCGCGCTCTGCTCGGCCTGGCCCGGTCCCTGACCGAGTTGGGCCGGACCGCGGAAGCCATCGAAGCCGCCGAGCGTGTGCGCACCATGGCGCCGGCAGACACGCGTGTTCAGATCACGCTGGCCGACGCGTTGTTGCGCGCTGGGGAGGCGGAACGCGCGGTCCAGATTCTGGAAGCCGCGCGCAGCGGTGCGCCGGACGACGTCGAGCTGCTGACGCGACTGGGTCAGGCGTGGCGGCTGCGCGGCGATGCGGCGCGCGCGGAAGCCGCATTCCGCGCAGCAGTGGCGCGCAACGAGCGGGCGTTGGAGGCGCGCGTCTCGCTGGGACGCCTGCTCGCGGACGCACAGCGGACGGATGAGGGCGCGGCCGAGCTGCGCGCCGTGCTGGACGGCCTGCCGAGTTACGGCGAAGCAGCCGTCGCCCTGGCCGACCTGGAATTGGCGCGGGGCAACGGACAGGCCGCAGTCAACACGCTCGTGGACCTGCTCATGGTGGATGCGTACCACCTACCGGCACTGGTCCGCCTCGGCGACGCGCTTTGCATGTTTGGCCAGCAGCGCGAAGCCGCTCGTGCGTATCGCCGCGTGTTGCGGTTCGATCCGGGCTACATCGATGCACTGCTCGGCCTCGAACGACTGTCGCCGACGGAAGGAGCCGCGGCGATGGATGACGATGGCAACGCTGAGTTAGTCTGATGGCGATCGAAGGACCGCTCAAAGAGCTCAGCATCCAGGATGTGCTGCAGCTGCTGCAGCTGGCAGACAAGACCGGCGTGTTGACGGTCCGCTCCGACCGGCTCAACGATGAAGCCATCGTGCACTTCAGCCGTGGCGACATCGTTTTCGCCGTGCGGCGTCGCTCCACGCGCCGGCTCGGCGCGCTCTTGATCCGTGCTGGCAAGCTCACGCAGCGCGAGCTGGACCGCGCGCTCGAGTTGCAGCGCGCCGATCCGACACGCCGCCTGGCGGAGATCCTGCTCGAGATGGGCAGCATCACGGAAGACGAGTTGGAACGTCAGCTCCGATTCCAGATGGAAGAGACCATCTACGAGTTGATGGCATGGGACGAAGGGTACTTCAAGTTCGAGGAACGCACGGAGATCGCGACGCAACGGCTGCTCAGCCGTGTGCGCGTCGATTCGCTGCTCATGGAGGGCGCGCGGCGCATCGACGAGTGGACGCGTATCGAGTCAAAGGTACCCGGGCCGGAAGCCGTCCCCGTGCTTGCACCGGTGACCGACCGCGAAGCGACGCCGCTCGACCTGCGCACCGAGGAGTGGGAAGTCCTCGCCGAAATCGATGGCGACCGCGACATCCGTCGCCTTGCCGCGGATCTCGGCCGCAGCGCGTTCGACGTTGCCAAAACGATCTACGGCCTCGTCAGCACCGGTGTCGTCCAGGTGCACGGCCGCAGCAGCCGCATCCCCGAGATGCAACTGAAGACACAGGTCTCCGAGATCGAGCGGCTGCTCGGGGAAGGGAAGCTCGACGAGGCGCACCGAATCGCGACCGACCTCGAGTCGGCGCACCCGGAGCGTGCGGAACTGGCCGTGTTGTGTGGCCGCACGCTGGCCGCTCAAAATCGCATGCGAGCGGCGACAGAAGCCTTTGCGCGCGCCGTCTCGCTCGACCCGCTCGCGGCGGAGGCACATCTGCGGCTCGGCTTCACCGCAGTGCAGACCGGTGACCTCGAGCGGGCAGCCAAGGCATGGGAGACGTTCGTACGACTGTCCGGTAACGGCGAGCGCACGCGGCTCGTTCATACCGGGCTCGAAGCCGTTCGCTCGCTGATCAATGTTCTCGAGAACGCCCCGGTGAACGAGACATGAAAACGCCAATCCCGGCAGACCTGCAGCGCTGGAGCGAAGAGCTGGCGAGGAATCCCGCGTCGCTCGCCTTCCTACCGCTGGCCCGCGCCTATCGAAAGCTGGGCCGTCGCGATCTCGCGATGCGGCTCGTCGTGCGCGGTCTGGAGGCGCACCCCGCGAACGTCGAGGCGCACGCACTGCTCGCGCTGCTCTACCTCGAGGAGGGCGACCGCGCCCACGCGGCCGACGAATGGTCGATCGTGTTGCGCTTGAAGCCCGGCAATTTCGAAGCGCTGCGCGGCATGGGGTTCCGCTACCTCGAGCAGAACGATATCCCGAAGGCGAGGCAGCACCTGGAGCGCGCCGCACTGATCCGGCCCGACGACCTCGCCGTTCAGGAGGCGCTACGCCTGCTCGACCAGCGCGAGGCCACGCTCGGCCCGCCAGCCCGACCCGCCGTTGTCGAGGCCGCCAAGGAGGAGCTCGCGCCACCCGACGCCGCCAGCGCCGC
>JBFJPA010000009.1:0-19834 GCA_041617355.1 Longimicrobiales bacterium | reverse complement strand
GGGTCTCCCGGTCACACAGCAGCGTGAGGCCGTGGCGGAGGTGGTGTTCTCATCGGAGGACCACCTCTCGGTGGAGCAGATCGAGCAGCGCCTGCGCCAGGCGGGCGAGCGCATCGGCAAGGCGACGATCTACCGGACGCTCGAGATGCTGGTGAAGAGTGGACTGGTGGAGGAGCACGATTTCGGCGAAGGCTTCAAGCGATACGAGCACCTGTTCGGACAGAACCCGGTTCGCGAACACCTGGTGTGCACGGAATGCGGCAAGGTCTCGGAGATCGCGAGCAAGGAGCTGGTGCGGGTCCAGGAGGAGGAAGCGCGCAAACACGGATTTCTGCCGTCGCGCTACCGGCTCCAGATTTACGGCCTGTGCGCGGATTGCCAGGCGGCGGGCGCGGAGTTGAAGTGGGAAGGATTGACCTGCCCGATCGAGACGGTGTGAGCGGGCGCGGTCGTTAGGAGCTCCGGGGATGAGCGGCCCCGCGGCCCATTGAGGTCGCGGGGCCGCGTGCATCCCCCCTAGACTTGGGGGCATGCGGCGATTCGTGGATCGGTACGACGCGGGGCGTAGGCTGGCGACGCTGCTGGCGACGCAGATCGGCGAGAACGCCCTCGTCCTGGCGTTGCCTCGCGGCGGCGTGCCGGTCGGCTTCGAAGTCGCGCGAATTCTGGAGTTGGAGCTGGATGTGTTCGTCGTTCGCAAGCTGGGCGTCCCGGGCCAGGAAGAGCTGGCTGCCGGGGCCCTGGCCAGCGGCGGCCTCCGGGTGTTCAACGACGATGTTCTCTCGGCGCTCAACCTTCGTCCGGAGAATCTCGAGGCGATCGTGCAGCGGGAGGCGACCGAGGTGACGCGGCGGGAGCGGCTCTACCGAGGCGGACGCCGGCCGCCCCGAATCAAGGGTAGAGAAATCGTGCTGGTGGACGACGGGATGGCCACGGGCGCGACCATGCGTGCGGGCGTGCGCGCGCTGCGGCGGGAATCACCGGCGCGGATCGTGGTGGCGGTGCCGGTCGCGGCGCCGGAAGCGATCGAAACGCTGCGCGCCGATGCGGACGACGTCGTGAGCGTGGTCACCCCTCCGTGGATCGAGGGAGTGGGCCAATGGTACGAGGACTTCGCGCAGACGCCGGACACCGAGGTCCGTGCACTGCTCGACGCTGCGTGGGATCCGCACGCCCGACTGGACTGAGATCAAAGCGTTACACCGGGTCTCGCTCGGAACATTCCAGCAGGGGCACGGGAACGCCGCCCTCCGAACCTCATCCCGATCCTCCGATCATCCCGCTAAGTAATTCTTGGACAACAACGTAAGACACACGGAGAGGGGTGTGCGGGTCCGCGGGCACGCGCCAGGTCCGCTGCTTGCCCCCGTCTGGTGGTGCGGACCGGAGGAACCGGCCAGCGGAGCGGAGCCAGCAGGGAAGGCGCGTATGGACTCGATGCAGTTATTGGTCGTCGAAGCGGACGAGCACGAGGCGAATCTCTTGAAGGCGAACCTCGAGCGACGCGGGGCGCGGGTCTCAGTGGCGCCAAATCCGGCGGTCGCGCTCGAGTGGCTCGATGCGGAGCCCGTCGACGCCGTCCTGACGGATCTGGATCCGGCTGCCTTTGCGTTCCTGCGCGAAATCCGTGTGCGCGATGCGACATTGCCGGTCGTCATCCTGACCGAGCACGCAACGATCGAACGGGCGGCAGAGGGGATCCGAGCCGGAGCCACCGACCTGTTGCCCAAGCCGGTCCATCCGGACGTCATGATCTCGCTGCTGGACCGCTGGATTCGGCCCCGCAGCTCGGTGAGCCGAACCGCCTAGCGCGCGACGCCGCGCGCCCGGTTCCAACCCGTGTCCGCCGTTCCGACGGGAGCGGCGGACACGCCTATTTGGCGGCTTCCCCCTCCAGATACGTGTAGCCGGCGAGGCCCGCGATGTAGTCGGCGATGAAGGCGTTGGCCTCGGTGCGGGGCAGGCCCTGCGCGTTCTGCACCTTGCGCCGGAAGTTGGCGACCAGCGTCTGCGTGTCGAACTGCACGTAGTTGAGGACCTCGGTGACGGTGTCGCCATGTACGACGCCACCCACTTCGTAGCCGCCATCATCGGTCAGCCGAAGGTGCACGGCGTTCGTGTCGCCGAAGAGGTTGTGCAGGTCGCCGAGGATCTCCTGGTATGCGCCCGTCAGGAAAATGCCCAGGATGTAAGGCTGCTCCAGGCAGAAGGTGTGCAGTTCCAGAGCCGGCTTCGGTTTCCGCCAGCCGACGAACGAATCGATCTTGCCATCCGAATCACACGTCACATCCTGCAGCGTGCCTCGGCGGATCGGCTCCTCGTTGAGCCGATGGATGGGCAGGATCGGGAATAGCTGATCGATGGCCCACGAGTCCGGCAGTGACTGGAACAGCGAGAAATTGCAGAAGTAGCGGTCGATCAGAATCGCGTCGACCTCGGGGATGATGTCCTCGTACTCCTCGGCATCGCGGCGCGCGAGCTGGGCGACGCGGTTCATGATGGCGAGGTAGAGGCGCTCGCAGAACGAGCGCTCGCGCAGGCTGAGCACGCCGCCGTTGAACAGGGAGCGGACCTGGCCGCGGGCGTAGCTCGTGTCGTGGTAAACCTCGCGCAGGCTGCGTTCATCGATGTCGCGGAGCGTTGCCTTCAGCTCGTGGACGAGCGGGTGCATTTCGTCGGGCACGTCCTCGGGCGGCTCGACGATCTGCGTCTCCAGGTCGATGACATTGACGAGCAGCAGGGCGTGGTGCGCGGTGAGCGCGCGCCCTGATTCGGAGATGATGTGCGGCATGGGCAGCTCGCCCTCGCGGCACGCCTCGGCCAGCGCATAGACGATGTCGTTGGCGTACTCCTGGATGCTGTAGTTGACGCTGGCGTGGGCCGTCGAGCGGGAGCCGTCGTAGTCGACGCCGAGGCCGCCGCCCACATCGACGTAGTTGATGTCGACACCGAGCTGGCGCAGCTCGACGTAATAGCGTGCCACCTCGGTCATCGCCTGTTTGATGTTGCGGATGTCGGGGATCTGCGAGCCGAGGTGGAAGTGCACCATGCGCAGCAGGTCGAGCCGGCCGGAGATGCGCAGCTTGTCGACGACGCGCATGAGCTCGGACGCGGAGAGGCCGAACTTGCTCTTCTCGCCGGCCGACTCCGACCAACGGCCGGCCCCGACGGTGGACAGCTTGATGCGGATGCCTGCCATCGGCGCCACGCCCATCTCGTCGGCCATCTTCAGCAGCATGTCGACTTCGCTGATCTTCTCGATGACGATGATGACCTGGTGGCCGAGCTTCTGGCCCATGAGTGCGAGGTAGAGATACTCCTCGTCCTTGTAGCCGTTGCAGACGATGAGGTGGTCGGTCCGGTCGGTAAGTGCCAGCACCGCGAGCAACTCGGGCTTGCTGCCGACCTCGAGGCCGACCCCGTGCTGATCACCGAACGCGACGAGCTCCTCGATGACGTGCCGCTGCTGGTTGACCTTGATCGGGTAGACGGTCGTGTAGCGTCCCGTGTACTCGAAGTCCTGGATCGCGGCCTGGAACTTCTGGGTGAGGGTCTCGATGCGCGTGCGCAGGATGTCGGGAAAGCGCAGCAGCAGCGGGAGGCCGAGTCCCTGTTCCTGCAGGTCGAGCGCGATCTCGTAGAGGTCGAGGCCACGCTCGACCTCGCGCGTCGGGTGGACGGTGACGTGACCTGCCGCATTCACGTCGAAGTAGCCGATGCCCCACCCCTCGATGTTGTAGAGCTCGCGTGCGTCGTCGATCGTCCAGGTCATTCCCGTCCGTTTCCGTGAGTCGTCCGCGGTTTGCGTCCAGCGCCGAAAAAAGTGGGGCGTACGGCCCCGCTGCGCCACGGTTCAGTGCCCGAACGGTGTCACGCGTTGCCGCGACGGGGACGAGGCCTATCTTCCCGGCGAGTTCCGCAGGCGAGGACGAATGCCGAACCGAAGGGATGCGCGGGCCGCCGGCCGGGGCCCGCTCGGTGGTGAAACCGTGGCGGGGAGCGTGATGCGAGTACCGGAGCGATTGAAAGAGCTAGGCTGGGAGCTGCCGCACAATTTCCTCGGGCTGGACGAGCAGGCCAGCGCCTTCGAACGCGCAGCGGCCGTGATCCTGCCCGTACCGTACGAGGCGACGATCAGCTACGGCGGCGGCACGGGCGCGGGCCCGGGCGCGATCCTCGAAGCGTCCCGCTACATCGAGCTGTACGACCAGGAGCTGGACGCGGAGCCGTCCGACGTGGGCGTCGCCACACTACCGGCCCTGCACCTGACCGGCGCTGGCCCGGCCGAAGCCATCCCCGAGCTGCGTGCGGCATACGACCGGCTGCTCGAGGTGAGCGGCGACCGCTTCGTGATCCTGCTCGGCGGCGAGCACTCGCTCTCCAGCGCGCCCATCCTCGCCTGGGCCGATCGCCTCGCCGACCGCCGGCTCAGCGTGCTGCAGGTCGACGCCCACACCGATCTCCGGCCCGAATACGAAGGATCCGCGTACTCGCACGCGGCCGTCATGCACCGCGTCAAGGACCGCGTCGACCTCGTGGCGGTCGGCATTCGCGCCCTGACGAGCGACGAGCGGGCGCTCGCCCGTGCTGCCGACAACATCCACATCTTCTTCGCCGACGACATCCACGATGGCGATGCCTGGATCGATGCGGTGATGGAGAAGCTCGGTGAGGATGTCTACATCAGCTTCGACGTGGACGGTTTCGACCCATCCCTCGTGCCATCCACCGGCACACCGGAGCCCGGCGGCCTGCAGTGGTATCCGGTGATGAAGCTGCTGCGCCGCGTCTTTCGCGAGCGCCGCGTACACGCCGCCGACGTCGTCGAGCTCGCACCGATCCCCGGGCTACACGCACCGGATTTCCTCGTCGCAAAGCTGTGCTACAAGATGATCGGCTATCGGTTTTACCGATAGCCGATCACGGGACGCGGGGGGCGCACGCGGGCCCGGCAACGAGACCCGAAACCCGCGCCGCGGCGTACGTGCACGTTGTACGCGCACCGCTCCGAAGGAACGCGCCCGGCCGTGCCCTTGTCCCGAGTCACGATTTCGAACGGGGTGGCTCCGCGGACTTCGACAGTCGAATGAGCATGGCGACAGTCCGCTCGAGGAGCACCCGAACGGGCTCCGCTTCGCGGGGCCCGATGATGCGTACGTCCTGGAGCAAGTCGAGCACCGCTGAGCACTCGGTTGCCGACCGCTTAGCGATCCGATAGAAGCGCGCCTTCTCCCGTGGAGCGAACTCGCCGGCCCCTTCGGCGACATTCAGGACGATCGAGGCTCCGGCGCGGCGCAATTGATCGCTGAGGTCCTGGCGCGTACGGGACGCCCGGCCAACCAGGGACTCGATCGCGATGTTCAGCTCCCGGGCAACGCGGTAGACGTCCAGCTTCTCGTGATCCAGCATCGTCTCCCGTCCTCCGTTTCCGGTACCCGTGGCTCGTGAGTTCGGTGAACGGGCACGGGCCCGCGTGCGCACCCCGATACCCGCTGTTCCGGGGCGAAGCCATGCCAGCCGCGGCCGCGGACTCAGACGGGCGCGGGCGCCGCGCCGGGCCCCGGATCGCGGACGGGCCCGCGCACGACCTCCGCCGATGCGGAGCGGTAGCGCCGGAACAGCGGATGCAGGTCCAATGGATCGTCGATAATGTGGTCGGGCGGGACGAGACCGGGCGGTGTCAGCAGGAACGGCCAGGCCTGGTTGCCGCCGAGCGCGCCGTGTGCGCCGACCTGGTCGTCGAAGCAGACGCATTCGTCACGCGCGGGATCGTAGGCCCCGAACAGGACCAGGTCTCCCGCGTTGCTGCAGTGCGCGAGCCGGGCGATCTCGCGGCGCTCCTGCGCGGTCGTTGCATACCCGATCAGCGGATCCTGACCCGTCAGCACTTCGACCTCGCCCGTCGGCGTCACCAGCGCACGTCCCCGTAATGACTCGCAGTGCGCACCGTCCAGCATCCGCGTGATGACGACGCCGATCCCGCCGTGCGCGACGAGGAAGTAATAGAGCGCGCGGCGTTCCGGGTTCTCGCGGATCTCGTCGAAGGAGAGCGGCCGGTCCGGCTCCGTCCAGTACACGTGTGCGAGGGACGATGAATAGGTGACGACGATGCGCCGGTCGTCGTCCTCGCGCACGACCTCGGCGACGAGCGGAAAGAGGTTGTACTGACTGCGCAGCCAGCGGCCGAGCCGGAGCCCGATGCGACGGGCCGTGCGGCCGGAATCGGCGGAGACCTGCTCGAGCTCCTGCACCAGGAACCGCATCGCATCCTGCTGGTCGATGGCGTAATCGCCGGTTCCGGCGAGGGTGAGCACACCGTGTCGGGCGGCATCGACCACGGTGTCGCCGAGTGTCTCACCGTAGCGAATGCGATAGGGCACGGAGGGCGTCATGCCGTGGTCGCTGAGGACGTACAGGTCGTACGGCCGGCCGGGGACTCGACGGAGCATGCGCAGGATCTCGCCGATGCGCCGATCGATGGCGCGCACACTCTGGAACGCGGGACGCGAGCGCGGTCCATAATGGTGCGCGAACTCGTCATAAACATTGTACGTCGTGTAGATCGCGGGGACGCCCGCGTAGATGTCGAGCAGCGTGGCCAGCGTCTGCAGCTCGCGGAGCAGGACGTTGGAGCCGATGTGCAGCAGCGGCAGGTACCACCAGTAATACGTCGAGCGGCCGCGGATCTGGCTGATGAGGCGGTACCATTCTTCCCGCAGGTATTCCCAACCGGCGGCGAGCAGCACGCGCGTCATGCGGAAGGCGTGGAGCAGGCTGAGCAGGGCGACGCGGCGGCCGCCCATTTTCTGCAGGAACGCCTGTGGCACACGGGCGGAGAGTGTGAATGCGGAGCGGGCAGCGCCGCCGTCGTAGATGTTGACGTAGCTGGAACCGCCGTCGAGCACGCCGTGTTCGGGGAGTCGGTCGCGGATGAACTGGACGTCGGCGGGGCGCGAGCCGACGATGCTGCGGCGCTCGGCCTTCTCGTAGAAGCGGAACGCGGGAATGTTGTCTTTGGTGCCGAAGAAGATCGCCGCCTGCGCGGCCGGGGTCGCGCCAGGCAGGCCGGCGGGGAATCGACGCAATTGCCACCCCTGGCGCTCCAGGAGCCGCTTCAGATTGGGGGCGTATCCTTGCCGGATGGCGGCGGCCAGATCATCGTGGGCGAGCGCGTCGATCTGGATGGCGACGAAGCCCCGGTCCGTCTCCGGGTCGCGGTCGCGACGAAGCCGCTCCCGCCGTTCTTTGAAGAACGGGAAGTACTTGATCCTGTAATAGAGTCGATAAAGCGCGCGTCGTAGCCGCTTCCATCGACCGGGTGTCGAAATGGAAGGATCCGTCACGTTCCTTGCCGCATTTGCCGCGGGGTTGCTGTCGTTTCTCTCGCCCTGCGTGTTGCCGCTGGTGCCGGCCTACCTCGGCTTCATCACGGGCATGTCGCTCGACGATTTGAAGGGTGGCGAACGACCGAAGTCCGCAATGGTGCCGGCCCTGTTCTTCGTCAGCGGATTCAGTTTCATCTTCCTGCTGATGGGTGCATCGGCCACGCTGCTCGGGCAACTCCTGTTCCAGTACCAGACCTGGCTCGCCCGGATCGGTGGCGTCCTCGTTATCATCTTCGGGCTGCACCTGCTCGGCATCCTGCGCTTCGGCACGCTCATGCGCGAGCGGCGCTTCCAGCTGTCGCATTCGCCCAAGGGCTACTTCGGCGCCTCCCTTGCCGGCATGGCGTTCGCCGCGGGTTGGACGCCGTGCATCGGGCCCGTGCTGGGCGCGCTGTGGACCCTCGCCTCCGTGCGCGCCACGATGTGGGGCGCGCTCGCGCTGCTTGGTGGTTATTCCCTCGGTCTGGCCGTCCCGTTCCTTCTGGCCGCTCTCGCGACCAACGTATTCCTCGAGACGTCGCGGCGCCTGCGCGGCGCGATTCCGGTCCTGGAACGCGTCTCCGGCGCGATCCTCGTGCTCGTCGGCGTTCTGCTCGCGACCGGCTCGTTCACCCTGCTGTCTTCCTACTTCATCCGCTTCACGCCGGACTTCATTCTGCGCCGAATCTGAGGGAACGGAGCGGGTTGCGGGGCGCGGGCAGGGGCACGTTCACGTGTAGCGTGCACGGGACCCGGGCGCGGCGGGCCACGGGCGCGGGCAGGGGCGCGGGGTCAGGTCGGGTGGGCGATCAACTCGGGCAGGCGCTGGATGAGCAGTCTGGCGTCGACGGGCTTGGCGAGGTAGTCGCAGCAGCCGGCCCGCAGGCAGCGGTCGCGTTCGCCGGCGCCGCCGCGGCCGGTCAGGGCAACGATGCGGAGGCCGTGCGGCTCGGCGCGGTCCAGCAGGTCGCGCGCGAGATCGAGGCCGCTGCGGTCCGGCAGGCCGAGATCGAGCAGCACGAGCGAGGGCCGCTCGGTCTCGAACTGTTCGAGGGCCTGCGCGGCGGAGGCGGCTTCGCGCACGCCATACCCCGCATCCTCGAGAAGCAAGCGCGTGGCCTCGCGCAGGAACGGGTCGTCTTCAACGAGCAGAATCGTCAGCTTGGTGCTCACCGGGCCGGAAGCTAGATGCCGCCTGAAGCGGTAGCAACCGTAGAATCGGCGTCGAGGTCTTCCGCGATCAGCTGCCGCTGCAGCAGCGTCGCGTAGAGCCCGCCCAGGTCGATCAACTCGGCGTGCGTGCCGCTTTCGACGATCCGGCCGTCATCGAGCACGAAGATGCGATCGGCATTCATGACGGCCGTCACGCGGTGACTCACGATCAGCGCCGTCCGCGCGCGTAGCACATCGCGGAGTCCATCGAGGATCGCCGATTCCGTGTGTGTATCGACGGCGGACAGGGCATCATCGAGGATGAGGATGGCGGGGTCTCGCGCGATGGCGCGGGCAAGTGTGGCGCGCTGCCGTTGTCCGCCCGACAGGTTGATGCCCCGCTCGCCGAGCCGTGTCGCGTACGCGGCCGGCAACGCCTCGATCGTCTCGTGCAGATGGGCAACGCGTGCAGCCTTTTCGACGCGGCCGTCGTCGGACACACCTTCGCGCAGGCCCAGCCCGATGTTGCCGGCGATCGTATCCGAGAACACGAACGCATCCTGCGGTACCGCGCCGATCTCCTGTCGAAGGCGGTGGAGTGGCACACGGTCGAGCGGCACACCATCGAGCAGGATCTCGCCGCGCGTCGGATCGTAACGCCGGGTGATCAAGGCGACGACCGTGGACTTGCCGCTCCCGGTAGGACCGACCAACGCGACCGTCTGGCCGGCTTCGATCCGAAGGGTCACGCCCGTCAACACCTCGCGTTCGGTGCCGGGATAACGAAACGACACGTCGCGCAACTCGATGGTGCCGTGAATCGGACCGGGATCGATCGGCTCTGCCGGCGGGCGTACGGCCGGCGCCGTGTCCAGGATGCTGGCGATCCGATTCAGCGACGCCGCTCCTCGCTGGAACAGGTTGACCACCCAGCCCAACGCCATCATCGGCCAACTGAGAAGACCCAGGTAGAAGAAGAATGCGACGAAGTCACCCGCGCTCATGCGTCCCGCGATGACCTCCAGACCCCCCACCCAGAGCACGACGAGCGCGCCCGCGCCCGTCAGCAGCGCGAGCAGCGGCGAGAACACGGCCGACAACCGCGCGAGGGCCATGTTTCTGTCGAAATAGCCCCGGTTCAACTCGGCGAACTCGAGCTCCTGGGCCTTCGCCTGGTTATACGCTCGCACGATGCGCACGCCGCTCAGGTTCTCCTGGACCATCGTCGTGAGCGTCGCAAAATGCTCCTGGATCCGCTCGAAGCGACGGTGAATCGCACGGCCGAAAAAGAGGAAGACCGGCGGCAACAGGCTGAGCGGAATCAGCGAGACCAGCGTGAGCCGAACGCTGTAGTGCAGCATGACGGCCAGCGCGAGCGCGGTCGTGACGACCGTATTGACGAGGTACATGATGCCCGGCCCGATCGCCATGCGCACGGCCTGTGTGTCGTGCGTGGCACGGCTCATCAGGTCGCCCGTCCGCGTCGCCCCGTAGAAGCCCGCATCCAGTCGGAGCAGGTGCTCGAAGAAGTCGTCGCGCAGATCGTTCTCGACCCTGCGGCTGATCCCGTTCAGCAGGAGGCGCATGCCGAAGCGGCCGGCGCCGCTCACGAGCGTGACCACCACGATCAGCCCGGCGAAGGCCAGAATCGCACGCGGCGCGGCGTCCGGCGCGCCGAGCGCGTCGATCGCACGGCCCAGCAGGTACGGCATTGCCGTGGCGGCCGCATTCGAGATGACCACGCAGAGGAGGCCGAGCAGGATGCCGGTCCGGTAGCGGGCCGCGTACGGCAGCAATCGTTTCAGGGCGAACATGGGCGGCGCTGAAGGGGATACCAGGCGTTCCCACGGCCGGGGACCGTGTGCGCCACATGTTGGGTAAGAGGGAGCGCGCCCGGCCGGCGAGGGGGACGCCACGCGACTGCTGGCATAGCCGTTGCCACGGAGGAGACACGAGGCCGCGTGCGTCGCGGCCGCGCGCAAGGATACCCGTGCCGCTGCGACCGTTCAAGCGGCAACGTCATGGAGGATGGACATGTCGAAGCTTCACCTGCGATTCGGAGCTCTGCTGGCGCTGCCGCTCGCGCTCTCGATTGCCGCCTGTGGCGGCGACAACGACCGTGCCGCGCTCGAGCAGGACGAGCTGGGCCGGGAGCTGGATCTGGCCCTGCAGGGCGACAGCGCCGCGGCCACTTTCGAGGACACGGCCGTCGCTCCGCCGGTGACGCCACCACCGCCGCCTCCGCCGGCGAGACAGCCGCCGCCGAGGCCGCGTGCCACCACGCCACCGGCGCCGCCACCGGCACCGCCGCCCGCCCTGCCGCCCGCGCCGCCGCCCGCGCCGCGGACGGTGATGTCGACGGCGAGCGTGGGTACGAACGTCGCGTTGCGCCTGGAAGAGGAGCTCTCGACCGAGCGCAACCAGATCGGTGACGCCTTCACGGCGACCGTCACGGAGCCCGTCTACGGCACGAACGGTGAAATCGTCATTCCGGCGGGCGCGCGGATTCGTGGCCGCGTGACGCAGGTCCAGAAATCGGGCCGCGCTGGTGAGACGGCCGTGCTCGGGCTCGGCTTCGAGACGGTGACCTTCGGGGGTGAGAGTTATCCGCTGGATGCGACCGTCGTGCAGGCGAATCCGGAGCGAGTCAGCCGATCGAGCACTGGCGAGACGGCGGGCAAGGTTGCCGCGGGCGCGGCCGCCGGTGCGATCCTCGGCCGGATTCTCGGCAAGGACACCAAGGGCGCCATAATCGGCGGCGCCGTCGGCGCCGCGGCCGGCACCGCGATCGCCATGGGCACGGCAGACGTCGACGCCGTGCTCCGTGCGGGCTCGAGCATGACCATCCGACTCGATTCGCCGGTGACGGTCGAGAAGCCGAGATAAACGGAGACTGAGCAGGAAATCACGGTGCGCGGCGGGAATTTCGTTCCCGCCGCGCACACGTTTTTGCTAGATGGCGACTCGCCGCAGGTGGGTCTGGCCGTCCGCCTCGCCGTCGAGCGCGCGTTCCGTCCAGAAACGATCGGCCTCGATCGCACGGGCGGCCGACTCCGCGTCGCCGCGGCGAGCCGCATCCAGGAAGCGCCGGTGCATCCGGCACGACGCCGTGTCGGGGTCAGCGACGTGATCGAAACGCACGACCTCACCCTGAAGCAGCCGGTGACGAAGATCCGCCAGCATGCCCCGCAGCATGTCGTTGCCGGAGCGTTCGGCGATCAGGCCGTGGAACGCGTGGTCCGCATTGACCGACGCGCGCACATCGTCGCGAACGAGCGCGCCGGCCAGCTCCCGGTTGATGGCTTCGAGGTGATCGAGGTCCGTGTCCGATAGCTGCGGGATCGCGAGCCGGCCCGCCAGATTGTCCAGTGCAGACACCAACGGATAGAGCTCGCGCAGGTCTTCGGGAGGCGGAGCCGCGACGCGGAAGCCGCGGTGCGGGAGTCGCTCGAGCAGGCCTTCCGTGGCGAGCCGACCCAAGGCTTCGCGGACCGGCGTTCGGCTCACGCCGAGGGCGCGGCCGACTTCGGCCTCGCGGATCGCGCTGCCGGGTGTCAGCATTCCTTCATGGATCCGTTCGCGCAGGACCGAGTAGACCCCGTCAGACAACGTCGTCGGCCGGAGCGTCGGCCATTCGGCTTCGTGGTTCGATCGCGGATTCATCATCGCGGTCAACGGGTTGCGGGGAGCTGACTGACGAACGATTCCACACTGAATGAACGCAGGGAGACCTCGCTCCATGACAGGAACGCCCGTGATGAACGACGAAATGACAGCGGGAGCCCTCGCCGACATTCGGGTCGTGGACCTCTCGGAAAACCTCGCCGGCCCCTACTGCGCCCAGATCCTGGGCGATCTCGGCGCCGAGGTGACGAAGGTGGAGCGGCCGGGTGGCGACCCCGCGCGCGCATGGGGACCGCCCTTCGCCGGCGACGACGCGGCGCTGTTCGTTTGCACGAACCGCCACAAGCACACGATCGAGCTGGATCTGCGGGTGGATCGGGCGAAAGCGGAGTTGTGGCAGCTGCTCGAACGAGCGGACGTGATCATCCAGTCGTTTCGGCCCGGCGCGATCGAGCGGCTCGGGTTCGGCGAGGCGGACGTTCGGGCGAAGAATGAACGCGCGATCTACTGCTCGGTCTCCGCCTGGGGCCGCCAGGGTCCGCTCCGGCAGGCCGCAGGCTACGACCCGCTCCTGCAGGCGTTTTCCGGCCTGATGTCGGTGACCGGCGAGGCGGAAGGCCCGCCGGTCCGTGTCGGGACCTCGCTCGTCGACATGGGCGCGGGAATGTGGCTCGCGATCGGCGTGCTGGCCGCGCTCCGAGAACGGGACCGAACGGGCAAGGGCCGCCGGGTCGAGGTGAGTTTGCTGGGTGCGGCGCTGTCGTGGATGGGATACCACCTGATCGGGGCTCAAACGACCGGCCGCTCCCCCGGTCGCCACGGCACGGCGTTTCCCTCGATCGCGCCCTATGAAGCATTCGAGACCACCGACGGCCGACTCATGATCGCGGTGGGCAACGATTCACTCTTCCTGGCGCTGTGCGACGTGCTCGCTCGAACGGACCTCGCCACGGATCCACGCTACGCGACGAACGCGTTGCGAGTGGCGGCCCGTGCAGAGTTGCGCCGTGAGGTGGAAGACGCGACGCGCGGGTGGAAGACGGCTGCACTGACGGCGGCCCTGGAGGAGGCGGGCGTGCCCTGCGCTCCGATCCTGGACGTGGCCGAGGCACTGGCGCACCCGCAGACGGAAGCGTCCGGATTGCTCGTGGAGTTGCCGGAAGCGGAACCGTCGGGTCTCCGCGTCGTGGCGATGCCGGTCGCGTTCGACGGCCGGGCGCCGGACGTCGGGCGGGGCGTGCCGAAACGGGTGCGAGCCGATCCGTGACGGATCGGCCGATCAGCGCAAGGCGTGAAGGGAGCGCGCGGCGAAACCGGCGAGCAGTGCGGCGCCGCGCGGCAATACACGCTCGTCGATGTCGAAACGTGGCGTGTGGTGCGTGCGCGCGTCCGGCAGTGCGGCGCCGAGCCAGACGAAACAGCCCGGCACGACGCGCTGGTAGAGCGAGAAATCTTCCGCCGTCATGTCCGGCACGAGCGGCGCGACGCCCTCCGCGCCGAGCGTCTGCAGCGCGACATCTCGCGCGATCTCCGTGATCTCGCCGTCGTTCACGACGGGCGGATAGCCGGGCTGCACATCCATGCGGGTGCGGCCACCCAGCGCCTCGGCAGTGGCCAACGCATTCCGCAGCTCGCGGTGCAACGCGCCCCGTACATGGTCCGTGTAGTACCGCAGGGTGCCGCGCAGGAAGACGCGCTCGGCGATCACGTTCTCGGCGGTGCCGCCCCGGATCATGCCGATGGTGAGCACACCTTGATCTGCGGGAGCGATTCGACGCGCGACGGCGTTCTGGGCGGCGAGCACGGCGTGCGCGGCGAGGACCACGGCGTCGACGCCTTCATGCGGGCGAGCCGCATGCGCGCTCCGACCCGCGACGGCGGCCGTGAAGACATCGGAACCGGCCATGATCGGGCCGGCCGAGACGTGGGCGATCCCCGATTTCAGATGGGCGCCGATGTGCAGCCCGAAGATGGCGCGGACCCCAGCGAGCGCGCCCTCATCGATCATGCGACGTGCGCCGGACTTGTTGTCGCGGTCGGACCGCTCCTCGGACGGCTGGAAGAGCAGCCGGACCGTGCCGTTCGGCAGCTCGCCGACGTCCCGCAAGCTGGCCAGGATCCGGGCCGCCCCGACCAGCATGGAGACGTGGGCGTCGTGGCCGCAGGCGTGCATGACGCCATCCACGGAGGATCGCCAGGGCAGGTCGTTTTCTTCTTGAATCGGCAGGGCGTCCATGTCCGCCCGGAGCGCGACGACGGGCCCTTCGCCGTGCTCGAGGTCCGCGAGGACGCCGGTGCGGGCGATCTGCGTTCGGATCGAGAAGCCGAGATCCGCGACGATCGACGCGACCCGTTCCGCCGTGCGATGCTCCTCGTAGGCCAGCTCGGGGTGGCGATGAAGATCACGGCGGAGCTCGACGAGGTCGGGCTCCAGGGCTGCGGCGCGTTCGAGCAGGGTGGTCATGCGAAGGTGTCCGGGGTAGATTGCCGCGCCAATGTAGGACCTGCCCGCGACGGGCGGCAAGCGAACCGCGCATGGACGAGCGAAAACCCCTGGACTCCCGGCTCACCGAGCAGCGCAACCCGCGCAGTGCCCGGATCGATCAGCTGAACACGCTCGAGATCGTGGACCTCATTAACGCCGAAGACCGAATGGTCGCCGAGGCGGTGGGGGAAGAGCGTGTCGCGATCGCACGTGCCGTCGACATGGTCGTCGAGTCGTTTCGCAACGGTGGCCGCCTGATCTATGTGGGCGCCGGGACGAGCGGCCGGCTGGGCGTGCTCGACGCCGCCGAGATGCCACCCACCTACGGCACCGAGCCGTCGCTCGTGCAGGGCATTATCGCCGGCGGCCTGGCCGCCATCGTCCGGGCGCAGGAGGGGCTGGAGGATCACCCGGAGCTCGGCGCGGAGGCGATCGATGAGCGCGACGTGGGCGTCGCCGATTTCGTGCTGGGCATCGCGACATCGGGCACCACCCCATTCGTTCACGGTGCGCTGGCGCGTGCGCGTGAGCGCGGAGCGCGCACCGGCTTCCTGCTGTGTACCTACCCATCGAAGGACCTCGTCGCGGCGCACGACGTCGTCATCGCGCCGCTCGTCGGGCCCGAGGTCATCACCGGCTCGACGCGCATGAAGGCCGGCACCGCGACCAAAATGGTGCTGAACACGATCACGACGTCCGCCATGGTCCGGCTCGGCAAGGTCTTCGGCAACCTGATGGTGGATTTGCAGGTGACGTGTGAGAAGCTGCGCGACCGCGGCGAGCGGATCCTGATGGAGACGTTGCAGCTGGATCGGGAGCGTGCCTCGGAGCTGCTCGAGCGCGCCGGCGGTCACGTCAAGACGGCCCTCGTCATGGGCCGGCTCGGCGTGGACAAGACGCGCGCACGCGCCATGCTCGACGCGGAGGAGGGTCTGGTGGCCCGACTCCTGCCCGACCTCGCGGCGAGTTGACGATGCGTGTCATCGGCTTGATGTCCGGGACATCGCTGGACGGGGTCGACGCGGCACTGGTGCGCTTCGACGGGAATGCGACGGATCCGCGCTGGGAGCTCGAACGCTTCGTGACCGTGCCGTACACGCCTGATCAACGCGGTCGCATTCACGGTGCGATCGTGTCGGGCGATGCCGAGGCCCTGTGCAGGCTGCACGCATACCTCGGCGAATGGCTGGCGGAGGCCGTCCGTGCGCTGTGCGCCGACGCGAAGATCGAGACGAGTGCGGTCGACCTGATCGGCTCGCACGGCCAGACGGTCTGGCACGAGCCGCCGGCCGGTGAACGGCGCGGTGCGACACTGCAGCTCGGCTGTCCGGCCACGATCGCGGAACGCACCGCCATCCCCGTCGTCAGCGACTTCCGTGCGCGCGACGTCGCGGCGGGCGGCCAGGGCGCGCCGCTGGTCCCCTGGGCCGACCGGATGCTCTTCTCGAGCGCGGACGGCTGCCGCGTTTTGCAGAACATCGGCGGCATGGCCAACCTCACGTGGGTGCCGCCCTTCGGTTCGGACGAGCCGCTCATCGCGTTCGACACAGGGCCGGGTAACGCCCTGATCGATGCGGCCGTCACGCTGGCGACGGACGGCGAGCGTTCGTACGATGTCGATGGCGCCTGGGCCGAGGCCGGCGAGATCAGCGACGACATGCTGAACGGCCTGCTGGCGCACCCGTTCTTCGAGGACGAACCACCCAAGTCGACGGGCCGTGAAGTGTTCGGCCGACCCTTCGTCGAGGCGCTCGTCGCACGGAGGCAGCCGGAGAACTGGACGGAGTGGGCCTCGCTCGTCGCGACACTGACCATGCTGACGGTTCGGACCATCGTCGATGCGAACAAACGCTGGCTGCGCGGCCGCCGCATCGACGAGGTCATCGTGACCGGCGGCGGCGCGCACAATCCCGTGCTGATGCGCTGGCTCGCCGAATTGCTAGCCCCGATTGCCGTTCGTTCCGGCGAGTCCGTCGGCATCGATCCGGACGCAAAGGAAGCCATCGCGTTCGCTGGCCTCGCCTGGGCCTTTGCACAGGGAGTACCCGGGAACGAGCCGCACGCAACGGGCGCGCGTGGCGCACGCGTGCTGGGTTCCCTCACACCGGCGCCGGGCCGGCCGCCACGACTGGAGTGGAATGCGTCGAAGCATTGACCGTGTCGTCGTTGCCAGCACGCTCGCGCTACTCTCCACCGCAGTTGGCTGTGCCGGTCGGACCGCACAAGCGGATGCCGCACCGACTCGCGACGTCACATTCGTATATGCGGCCGATCCGGAGCTGGCGGCGCGTCTGCAGAGTACGCCCGGCCCCGCGCAGCTCGCCTCCCTCATGCAATGGGCAGACAGCACGGGCGCCGACCTGCTGGCACGCCTCGTCACGCTCCTGGACGATCCCGAAGCACCAGTCGTGGCGCGCGCAAATGCGGCGCTCGCAATCGGCTCGCTACGCGCGACACGCCACCTCATCGCGCTGTCCGCCGTCCTGCGCGATGCGCCCGAGGCCGTCCGCGTGGCCGCCGTTACCGCGATCCGCGAGCTGATGCCGGGTGAGCCGGAGGCCGCGACGCGCGTGCTGTCTCGGACGCTGCTCGAAGACACCTCCGTCGCCGTCCAGACGAAGGTGCTCGAGGCTGTCGCGGATCGCGATGTCGCGCTACTGCGCGCGTATCTCCAGGGGAATCCGCCGCTCGACCAGGGACAGATCGCGGCCGAGCTGGTCCGCGTCGCCGAAGAGCGCGGCGCCCCCTGGGGCGAGCCCTTGGACGACGGGATGCTGACGCGCACATCGTCCACTGGACATCGACTCCGATTCCGCGCTCGCAAGTCGTGGCCCCAGTGGGATGCCGCGGCCGGCGAGCTGGAAGTCCAACCGCGCGGCGGCACGCGTTTCGTCATCGGCGAAGTCGAGGCCGTACGTCGTGTGATCCCCGCGTTTTTCTCCGCCGACGGTCGCTACCTCGTGTACGAAGCCGGGAGACACATTCACGTGCGCGACTTGACGACCGGGACCGTCCGCGCTGTCGGCGAAGGCGTCGCACCACGGCCGCTGCCATTTACCGAGACCTTCGCGTTCCTGCGCGAGCTGCCGGAAAGTCGTAATGCCGCGCGGGAGACGACGCGGCTGCGCTACCAGGTGCACCGGGAGCCCTTTGCCGCGCCCACGTCATCGGAGCCGGACGTGATCGGCATGATCGGCGCCGAGTCCCGCATGGACCGCAACGGCGGCTACTCGCCGGTCCGCTGGATGCGCGTCCAGGAAACGGCGGGTCAGTTCGTGCTGATCGGCGACGGCATGGATCGGCTCGTGTTGCCGGACCCATTCGGGAGTGGATCGTGACCGGTCCGGGGCGGCTCCTCTTTCCGGCGCTGCGCTGGAGTGCAGAGACCGGGTTCGGCCATGAGGCGGAGGCGATCGACCGCGCGCTCGAGCTGGGCGTGGGCGGCTTCTGCCTGTTCGGCGGTGAGGTGGACGCGGTGCGCGAGCTGACGGCGGACCTGCGATCGCGAAGCGCACATCCATTGCTCATCTCGGCCGACCTCGAACGCGGTGCGGGCCAACAGTTCGCCGGCGCCGTGCAGCTGCCGCCCCTCGCCGCGCTCGGCCACGTCGATGACCTCGACGCCACACGTCGAGCCGCACGGCTTTCCGCTCGGGAAGCGCTGGCGCTCGGCGTGAACTGGATCTACGCGCCGGTCGCCGATGTCGATCTCGAGCCCGACAACCCGATCGTGGGAACGCGATCGTTCGGCGCGGAACCGGCGCACGTGGCGCGCCACGTGCGCGCATGGATCGAGGGCTGTCACGAAGAAGGCGTGCTTTGCTGTGCGAAGCACTTCCCGGGTCACGGCCGCACGACCGACGATTCACACGCCGTGCTGCCCCGCGTCGTTGCGACGCGAGCGGAGCTCGAGAGTACGGACCTGGTCCCGTTTCGTGCAGCACTCGCCGCACACGTCGACGCGATCATGACTGCGCACGTCCACTTCACGGCGTTGGAGCCGGAGCCTGTGCCGGCGACGCTTTCGCCGTCCGTCCTGACCGGCCTGTTGCGAGACGAGCTGGGGTTCGCCGGCCTGATCGTGACCGACGCGCTGATCATGGCGGGCGTGCTGGGTGCCGGGGAGGGCCACGCCGTCGTCCGGGCGCTGGCCGCCGGCTGCGATGCACTGCTCTATCCGACCGACCTCGCGGCCGTCGTCGACGCATTGGACAAGGCCGTCGGGAATGGTGTGCCCGTCGCTCGGCTGGAGGATTCGTTGGCCCGCGTCGCGGCGGCGGCGGAGCGAGCGCCCGGCTTTCGCGACGCGCCCGTCGGCACGAGCGGCGATCACGCCTGGGCGATCGAGCTGGGCGCACGCGCGGTCGTCGAAGTGCGCGGCCGGCCACGCGTCACGACGGGCGTCGATGTGATCACGGTAGACGACGATTTGGGCGGACCGTACCCGCCGCCGTCGCGCGATGCGTTCGCCGACGCCCTGCGTGCCACCGGGCTGGACGCGCGGAACGCGAAGGCCCCGACGGACGGGCGCGGCCTCGTCCTCGCGGTGTACTCCGACATTCGCGCGTGGAAGGGCCGCCCCGGACTGTCGGCGTCGGCGATCGAAGCGATCCAGCAGATCCTCGCGATCCGTCCGGAAGCCTGCATCGTCCTGTTCGGCCATCCGCGCCTGGCGGACGCAATGCCGGGACAACACGTCCTGGCGGCATGGGGTGGGGAGGCAGCCATGCAACGAGCGGCCGCCCGGCGGCTGCGCGAGATGGGCCCGGAGTAAACGTGTCGAGTCGCCGGAGCGCACGCGCGGCCCGGCGTTCGGGCGTGGCGGCGAAGGCCGCGCCCACGGTTCGTCAACGGTCGCTGCAGCGGTCGTTGCTGACGGCGATTCGGCAGCGGCCGTGGTTGTTCGCGCTCGGACTCGCCGCGGTCCACCTCGTGCTCGCCGGACTCAGCTTCATGCCGACGCCGCACACCGGCGGCGACAACGCGTCCTACATCGCGCTCGCACGTTCGCTGCTCGAGCGGAACGCCTACCTCGAGATCTACGATCCGGCGGCACCGCCGCACACCCAGTATCCGCCGGTCTTTCCGGGCCTGCTCGCCATCGCCCTGCTCATCGGCCTGGAGCCGTGGGTGCAGCTGAAGGCGATTATCGCGCTGTGTGCCGCGGCGGGCGTCGCCCTGACGTTCCTGTGGATCCGGCGGCGACGCC
>JBFJPA010000008.1:0-20805 GCA_041617355.1 Longimicrobiales bacterium | reverse complement strand
GTCGCGATGTGACTGTCCGCACGCCCGCCGTTCGAGACGGACCGGCCCGAATCGTCCTGCGCCGACGCGCCGGCCGCGACGAACTTCATTCAGACGGAGCCGCGCGAGGGTCAGCCGGCCACGGAGCGGACCGAAGTCCGCATCGTGTATGATGACGACGCGCTGTACGTGGGCGCGCGGATGCACGATTCGAACGGCAGTGTGCGCAAGCGCCTGGGCCGCCGCGACTCCTTCCTGTGGGATTCTGACTGGTTGTACGTGAGCCTCGACAGCTACCACGACCATATCAATGCGTACCAGTTCAGCGTGAACCCGGCGGGCGTGAAGCGGGACGCAATCACGACGGGCGAAGGTGGCTTCCGCGATGACGCGTCGTGGGACGCGGTCTGGGACGTGGCGGTTTCGGTGGACCCGCAGGGTTGGACGGTCGAGATGCGCATTCCGTTCAGCCAGCTGCGATTTTCGCCCACGGATGTGCAGACCTGGGGAATCCAGCTGGGGCGCCGGATCATCGGGAAGGAAGAAAACGTCGTCCTGTCGTACACGCCGAAGTCGATGCGAGGCGGCCCGGCGCGGTACGGTCACCTGGTCGGGCTTCAGGGCATTCGGCCGGGCACGCGCGCGGAGATTCTGCCCTACGTCGCGACACGGGCCGAGTACCTGAACGTGGACGCCGCGAACCCGTTCCGCTCCGGCAACGACTACTTCGCGAGCACCGGTTTGGATGTGAAGTACCGGGTCACCTCGAGCATGACGCTGGACGCGACGGTGAATCCCGACTTCGGCCAGGTCGAGGTCGACCCGGCGGTGATCAACCTGTCGGCATTCGAAACGTCGTTCGACGAGAAGCGCCCGTTCTTCGTCGAGGGCTCCGACATCTTCCGCTTCGGTGAGATGCGGATGTTCTACTCGCGCCGTGTCGGCCGTGCGCCGCAGGGCGGCATTCCCGGCGATGCCGCGTTCAGCGACCGTCCTGACGCGTCCACCATCCTCGGAGCGGCGAAACTGACGGGCCAGACCGAGGGCGGCTGGCGCATCGGCGCGCTGACCGCCCTGACCTCGCGAGAGAGCGCGCCATTCCGCACGACCGCGGGTCTGGACGACGAGGTCGTGGTCGAACCGATGACGGGGTACGTCGTCACTCGTCTCGAGAAGACGTTCCGCAGCGGCCAGAGCAGCATTGGCGGCATTTTCACGGGCCTGCGCCGCGAGCAGGGCGACTCCGCGCTGGACGCGTTTCTGCGCTCGTCCGCCTACAGCGGCGGCCTCGACTTTTCGCACGAGTTCCTGGACCGCACGTGGCAGGTGAACGGCTACCTCGCGGCCAGCCACGTGGCCGGCTCCGCACCCGCGCTGATTCGGACGCAACGCTCTTCGGCCCGCTACTACCAGCGGCCCGATGCCGATTACCTCGCGGTCGATTCGGCGGCGACTTCGCTCGGCGGCTACGCCGGCCGATTCGTCGTGCGCAAGATTGCCGGCCTGCACTGGCGGGGTGAGGCGAACGTCTCCGCCACGAGCCCGGGCTTCGAGATCAACGACCTCGGCTTCCAGACCGGTGTCGATCGTGTCGGTTCGGACCTGAACGTCACCTATGTCGAGAACCGGCCGGGCTCCGTCTTCCGCAATTACCGCATCAACCTGCGCAACTCGCGCGACTGGAACTACGGCTGGGATGTGATCGGCGGCCGCTCGAACCTGAGCCTCCACGGCCAGCTCACGAACTTCTGGGGCGGCAGCCTCTCGTTCACGCGGCGCTGGGAGTCCTACGACGATCGCCTGACGCGAGGCGGGCCGATCGCGCTCGAGCCCGCGGGCTGGCAGGCCGATTTCAACCTCAATTCGGACGGTCGCAAGAAGGTCAGCGGCCGCTTCAACGGCGAATACGGCCAGTCGGATCGCGGTGGTTGGAACCGCCGCCTTTCGCTGAACATGTCGCTGCGCCCGGCCGAGAACTGGACCATCAGTGCCGGACCCAGCCTGCGGCAGAGCTACACACCGGCGCAATACGTCTTCTCGGCCAGCGACGCCGCCGCGCTCGAGACCTTCGGTCGCCGGTACGTGTTCGCACCGCTCCGACAGACGACCGTCTCCATGGAGACCCGACTCAACGTCAACTTCACACCGACGCTCTCGCTCGACGTGTTCACGCAACCGTTCATCGCCTCCGGCGATTTCGGCGAGGGCCGACAGCTGCGCGCCCCACGTACGTACGAGTTCGACCCGTACGCGGGCAGCATCGGCGACCGCGACTTCGTGACCCGCTCGCTCCGCGGCAACGCCGTGCTGCGCTGGGAATGGCAGCCCGGGTCGACGCTTTTCCTGGTCTGGCAGCAGCGGCGTGCCGGCGCGTTGTCCTGCCCGGTCGGCGCGACCGATTGCCACGGCGGCCGCTTCGATTTGAGCCGCGATGCACGCGCCTTGTTCAGTGTGCCGCCGGAGAACATCTTCCAGGTCAAGATGACCTACTGGCTCAACATGTGAGCGGACGATCATGGGGCTGAGGGGGCGGATGAGCGGGCCGAAGACAACGCTCTTCCGCCCCTTCTCGCATCAGGTCCATGCGATGGTTCTGATCGTCACCCTGGCCGGCTGTGCGGCACGCTCCCCGGCCGCGACGACCGCGCCCGCCCGCGACCTGCCCTCCACCCTCGACTCCATTCTCGATGCGCACCCCGTGCAACGCACGCACTGGGGCGTCCTGATCCGCGATGCGCGAACGAGCCGCACGCTCTACGCCCGAAACGCGGAACGACACTTCATCCCGGCAAGCAACACGAAGCTCGTCGTCACGCTCGTCGCGATGGGTGAGCTCGGCCCCGACTGGCGCTATCGGACGGCGGTCGACGCCGTCGGTGAAAGCGGCGGGACGGCGACCGCCCTGATCGTTCGGGGCAGCGGCGACCCGACCCTCTCGGCGCGTTTCGAAGACAGTGACTTCGCGGCGCTCGATTCGCTGGCCGCACAGATCGCACGGGCGGGGATTCGCCACGTGAGCGGCGATCTCGTCATCGACGCATCGAGGTTCGCCGATGAGCGAGTGCACTCCGCATGGGAGGTCGGCGACCTTCCGTTCGCGTACGCGACGCCCACGGGCGCATTCGCCATTGGCGAAGGTGCGTTTCGTGTCGTGCGCAATCCTGGCTCGAAACCCGGCGAGGCCGTTCGCATCACCGTGCTCGGCGGCGACGGCATTCAGCCGCTCGCCGCCAATGTGATGACGGACACGGCGAGCGCGCCCGTGCGCTGGGACATCGCATTTCTCGATCGCCGCGACACCGTTCACGTGAACGGCTTTCTTCCAGCCGGCCGTGCGACGGACACGACGCGGATCGCCGTCGCCGATGCCGAGCGCTACGCTGGCCGCGCCTTCCTCGCCGCACTCGCGCGCGCCGGCGTCCATATTTCCGGCAGCGTGAATGTCGCACGCGACACGGTTCAGCTCCGTACGCGCTTTGCCGGCCAGCCCGTGCGTACGATCGCGGTGCGTGAGTCACCGCCGGTCAGCGAGATCGTCGCGGCCATCCTCAAGCCGAGCCAGAACTGGATCGCGGAGCAGCTGCTGAAGACGCTCGGCCACGAGCGCGGCGATGGCGGCAGCTGGCGCCACGGCCTCGCCGTCGAGCGCCGCTACCTCACCGAGGTCGTCGGCATCGACTCGCTCGCGTTCAACCTGCGCGACGCGTCCGGCCTCACCGCACAGAACCTGCTCACGCCATCCGCCATCGCCGCCATGCTCGAATTCGCGGCGCGCCAGCCCTGGGCACACCTTTACCGCGCGGCGCTCCCCACCGCGCGGGAAGAGGACAGCACACTCGAATCCCGGCTGGCCGGTCTGGAAGGACGGATCCACGCGAAGACCGGCACCATCGCCAACGTCTCCTCGTTGTCGGGGTACCTCGAAACGGAGGATGGTCGCTCGCTCGTATTCAGCATCATGAGCAATGCGTCCGGCCTGCCCTCCGCACCCGTTCGAGCATCCATCGACGCGGTCGTACGCACGATCGCATCGCCATGGAGGATTCCATGAGCACCAACGCGGCAATCGCCGCCAGATCTCCTCGTCGCACCCTTTGGATGGCCGCCGCCATCGCGCTCGCCTTCCTGCTCGGCGTCGCCACCCAGTTCTCGCGTGCCCAACGCAGCGAACGCGAGCTGCAGCTCGCGAAACGGGCGCTCCTGTTCACGACACTCGAATCGCGCCTCGGCGCCGCCACGCTCGAAGCCCGTCGCGGCTCCTATGAAGTCGCCCGCCAGCTGGCCAGCGAGTTCTATTCGGGGCTGCAACCGCACGTCGCCTCGACACCCGACGCTGCCCGCCGCTTCTTCACGGGCGTGCTCGACCAGCGTGACGCCGTCATCACCGAGCTCTCCCGCGGCGAGGAGCGCGCGGGAATCCTGTTGACCGATCTCTATTTACAGTGGCGGTCGGGGATGGCGGAGCTGGCGAGAGCGGAGGGTTGGGAGAGCAGCGTGGGTGGTGGATAGGAACGGAAGGGAACAGGGAGAGGGAGAGGGAGAGGGAGAGGGTCAGGGTGTAGGGGTCAGGGTGTAGGGATCAGGGGAGAGGGGCGGCGCCATGACGATCTGGGTGGATGCCGACGCGGCGCCGCGCGACGTGAAAGAGATCATCTTTCGGGCAGCGAAGCGGCTCGCGATCCCGACGGTGCTCGTATCCAACCAACGCCTCTCCGTCCCGGCGAACAATCCCCACGTGCAGACGGTCTGGGTTCAGGGAGGACCCGACGTGGCCGACCGCCACATCGTGGATCACGCGGCGGCGGGCGATCTGGCGATCACGGCGGACATCCCGCTCGCCGCCCTTCTCGTCGAGCAAGGCGTGATCGTGCTCGACCCGCGCGGTGAGCAGTACAGCGAAGAAAACGTGCGTGAACGCCTGTCCGTCCGTGATTTCATGGACTCGCTGCGCGGCTCCGGCGTGGACACGGGCGGGGCGAGGCCGTACGGCGCGCGTGAGAAGCAGGCGTTCGCGGCCGCACTCGATCGGATCCTGCAGAAACGCATCCGCGACGAGCGCCGGGATCAGCATCCGGCATGACGGACGCAGACCCGCGGGACGGGTTCTGAGACGGAACCTCCCCCCTGTACCCCATACCCTCACCCTCACCCTGTCCCTGTCCCTATCCCTGTGCCCTTCCGTTATTCGATTACCCCGTCTTCTCCACCGGCGGCTCGATCAACGGCGCCGCCCCCGCCGGCCTCCCCAGCGCCCGCCGCGTCGACCGATAGCCTTCCTCCAGGAAGTACTGCGTCTGTGTGAAGTCGAACGTCGAATAGCCGTCCAGCGCGGGCCGCACGTAGATCAGTTCCGGACCCGCCCACCCGTCCAGCAACGCGCGCTTGCGCGCCCACGCCATGATGTCGAAGACGCGGTGGTGGATGGCGACGAGCCCCTTGTTCACCGTGTCCTTCGCATCCTTCGTCGGGCCCGCACCGACATCGACCGCGATGATGCGCTCGGCGCCGCGCTCCACGGCCCGTAGGATCGGCAACGGGTCCGCGACGCCGCCATCCACGTAGTACCGGCCGTCCAGCTCCGCCGGCGGGTAGAACAGCGGCAGCGCGCACGACGCGTAGATCGCATCCGCCAGCGGCACGTCCAGACGTCCGCCCGCTCCGAACCACTCCTGCCGGCCCGTGTCCAGGTGCACCGCGTTCATCTGCACCGGAATCGACAGCGCATCGAAATTGTCCACCGGGAGCACGGACGCGATGTACTCCTGCAGCGTCTCGCCCTGGAACACGCTCGGCTCGCGGATCCCGTTCAGCAGCAGCGCCCACCGGTTCAGCGTCACGATGTCCTGCTTCTGCAGCTCGAGAGCCCGCGGCGCCAACGTCTCCCAACCCGCACCCCCGGCCACACACGCCGCGACCAGCGCGCCGATGCTCGTGCCGATCAGCTCCGTGACCTCGATCCCCGCTTCCTGGATCGCCTGCCACGCGCCCACGTGCGCCATGCCTTTCACACCGCCGCCACCCATGACGACGATCGTTCGTGCCACGATGCCTCCTGACCGTTTCGCGATCGCCGGGGCGCTCGCCCCGCCCGGCTGAAAGTCGCCCTCCAAAGTCTCGACCACAACAGGGCCCGACCCCCCACCTCCCGGCCCGTCGCCGGCCCTGTACCCCAATCGCTAACTATTGTTATTCCAGTATGTTACACGTCCGTCCCGGCCTCTGTCTCTCCCTTGACACCGAGGAGGGTGCGGGGTAGCTTGCCGTTGAGACGGAGAATCATTCTTGACAACGACCCGGACTTATGAGCGACTCCTTCCTGAAGATCAGCAACCTCCACGTCATCACGTCGGAGGATGAGACGGAGATCCTGCGCGGCGTCGACCTGGAGATGAACGCGGGCGAGATCCACGCGATCATGGGGCCGAACGGCTCGGGCAAGAGCACGCTCGCGAAGGTGCTGGCGGGTCATCCCGAATACGAAGTGACGGACGGCGAGATCTCGTACAAGGGATCGAACCTGCTGGAGCTGGAAGTGGATGAGCGCGCGCGGGCGGGCGTGTTCCTCGCGTTCCAGTACCCGGTGGACATCCCGGGTGTGTCGATCGCGAACTTCATGCGCACGGCGGTGCAGGCGAAGAACCCCGACGAAGAGCTGGACATCTTCGATTTCCAGGAGATGCTCCTGGAGAAGATGCGTCTGCTGGAGATGGATCCGTCGTTCGCCGAGCGCTCCGTGAACGATGGCTTCAGCGGCGGCGAGAAGAAGCGGAACGAGATCCTGCAGTTGGCGATGCTGTCGCCCGATCTGGCTGTCATGGACGAAACCGATTCCGGCCTGGACATCGACGCGTTGAAGGTCGTGGCGAGCGGCGTGAACAAGCTGCACGCGGAGCGACCGGCGATGGGCATCCTGCTCATCACGCACTACCAGCGTCTGCTCAACTACATCACGCCGGATCACGTGCACGTGATGGTGGGTGGCAGGATCGTGCGGAGCGGCGGGCCCGAGTTGGCGGAAGTGCTCGAGGACAAGGGCTACGAAGCGTTCCGCGAGCCCGTCGCCGTCTGAGCCGTAGCAGCAACCCCTGAGCCGCGGCCCGCCGACGCCGTTTCCTCGCCGTCGCCGTCGCCGTCAACCCTCGATTCTTAGGTAAGAGGGATAGGAAGGAAAGGATGCCACACAACGAGACCGTCGCCGAGCTTGGGCTGGAGCAATACAAGTACGGCTTCATCACGCAGGACAAGCCGGTGTTCCGTGCGGCGAAGGGGCTGTCCGAGGACATCGTGCGCCAGATCTCGGCGCACAAGGAAGAGCCGGAGTGGATGCTGAAGTTCCGGCTGAAGGCCTTGGACATCTATCGGTCGAAGCCGATGCCGACGTGGGGCGGAGACCTGACGGACCTGGAGCGGGTGCTCGATGAGATCCACTACTACGTCCGTCCGCAGGACCGCATGGAGCGGTCGTGGGACGATGTGCCGCAGGAGATCAAGGACACGTTCGAGAAGCTGGGCATCCCGGAGGCCGAGCGGAAGGTGCTCGCCGGCGTCGGAGCGCAGTACGAGTCCGAGATGGTCTACCACTCGCTCAAGAAGGAGTGGGAGGACAAGGGCATCATCTTCGAGTCGATCGAGGACGGCCTGAAGAAGTACCCCGATCTTTTCCGCGAGCACTTTTCGACGGTGATTCCGCCGCAGGACAACAAGTTCGCGGCGTTGAACTCGGCGGTCTGGTCGGGCGGCTCCTTCGTGTATATCCCGAAGGGGGTCAAGGTCGACATTCCGCTGCAGGCCTATTTCCGCGTGAACATGGAGCGGATGGGCCAGTTCGAGCGGACGCTGATCATCGTCGAGGAAGGCGCGCAGGCGCAGTACATCGAGGGCTGCACGGCGCCGCAGTATTCGACGGAGTCGTTCCACTCCGGCGTGATCGAGATCGTCGTGAAGCCGAACGCGCGCTTCCGCTACGTCACGATCCAGAACTGGTCGCACAACATGTACAACCTCGTGACACAGCGGGCGCTGGTTCACGAGAACGCGACCATGGAGTGGCTGGATGGCAATCTCGGCTCGAAGCTGACCATGAAATACCCGTCGTGTTACCTGGTCGGGCCGGGCGCGCACGGCGAGATCCTCAGCATCGCGTATTCCGGCGATGGCCAGCACCAGGACACGGGTGGCAAGGTCATCCACGCCGCGCCGAACACGACGTCGCAGATCATCTCCAAGTCGATCTCACGGAACGCCGGCCGCTCGTCGTACCGCGGCCTGGTCAAGATCTACGAAGGCGCCGAGCGCGCGCGCTCGAACGTCGAATGTGACGCACTGCTGTTGAACGAGAACTCGCGCACGGACACGTTCCCGTACATCGAGATCGAAGAGCAGACGGCGACCGTCGGCCACGAGGCGACCGTCTCGAAGATCGGCACGGAGCAGCTGTTCTACCTGATGAGCCGCGGGCTCAGCGAGGAAGCAGCCTCGGCGATGATCGTACGTGGCTTCATCGAGCCGATCGCGAAGCTGCTGCCGCTCGAATACGCGGTCGAGTTGAACCGGCTGATCGAGCTGGAGATGGAAGGATCCGTAGGCTGACGCGCCCGGAAGGCACCCGGCGCAACGCCAGGGGCGGTGCGCCCTGCGCGCGCGTCGCTCCGAACCAGCAATTGATTCGAGCGCGGGAGCGCGTCCCACGACCGGATGCGCAATGATCCGCGGGCTGTGCTGCACATAGAGGAGCAATGACCAACACGGTTTCGAAGCAGATAGAGGGCGTCACGGAGGCGTTCACGCGGGAGGCGGTGGAGGCGAGGTCGGCGGGAGAGCCGGCCTGGCTCCGCGAGCGCCGACTGCAGGCGTGGGACGTCTACGAGGCCACGCCGCTGCCGACCACGCAAGCCGAGGAATGGCGCTACACGGATCCGCGCCTGCTGGCGTGGGACAAGGTCGCGTTCCCGGCGCCTGCGGCGCCCGGCATGCCGGCCGAGGCTCGCGCCATCCTCGATGGCAAGGACGCCGCCGGCACGGCCGTGCTGTATGGTGATGTCGTGGAGATCGAGCTGGATGAGACGCTGCAGAAG
This sequence comes from Longimicrobiales bacterium, assembly GCA_041617355.1. Lineage (GTDB taxonomy): Bacteria > Gemmatimonadota > Gemmatimonadetes > Longimicrobiales > RSA9 > JBFJPA01. Next base: position 11,752 of record JBFJPA010000008.1, on the reverse strand, counting down.
AAGGGCGTCATCCTGGCCGATCTCGCGACGGCCGCGCGCGAGCACGAGGCGCTGGTCCGTGAGCACCTGGCCACGACCGCGCTGACGCCGGCGACGGGCAAGTTCGCGGCCCTCAACACGGCGCTCTGGAGCGGTGGCCTCTTCCTCTACGTACCGCGTGGTGTCCGTCTGGAGCGGCCGATCCGTGTCGTCCGCTTCATCGATCGTCCGGGCGCGTACCTGCCGCGCACACTGATCGTCGCGGGCGAGGCCAGCCACGCGAGCCTGGTCGAGGAGTTCGCCTCGCCGGACCTCGAGCAGCCCACGTTCGCGAATGGTGGCGTCGAGATCCTCGCGTCGGCCGCCGCCGACGTGCAGTACGTCGCATTGCAGCAATGGGGCCGGGGCGTGCGCCACCTGTCGACGCAGCGCACGGTCGCACAGCGGGACGCGAACCTGGACACGCTCGTCGTCAACCTGGGCGCGTCCGTCGCGCGCGTGGACCTGGGCGGTTCACTGGAAGGCCCCGGCGCGCGCAGCGACATGCTCGGCCTTTACTTCGGCCGCGAAGGCCAACACTTCGATCACGAGACCCGGCAGGACCACAAGGTGGCGCACGCAGGCAGCGACCTGCTCTACAAGGGCGCGCTGACCGACAAGTCGGTTGCCGTGTTCCGCGGCATGATCAAGGTGTGGCCGAAGGCGCAGCGTACGGACGCCTACCAGACGAACCGCAACCTGCTGCTCTCGCGGCAGGCGCAGGCGACGTCGCTGCCCAACCTCGAGATCGAGGCCGACGATGTGCGCTGCTCGCACGCGGCCACCGTCGGTCACCTCGATGACGAGGAGCTGTTCTACATCATGAGCCGCGGCATCCCGCGCCGTGAGGCCGAACGGCTCGTCGTGTTCGGCTTCTTCGGCGAAGTGCTGGACCGGCTGCCCTTGCCGGGCGTGGTCCGCGAGCTGCGGGCCGCGATCGAACAGCGCATTGGATGAGCGTGGCCGAGTTCGTTCGCGCCGCCTCGCTCTCCGACATGCAGCCGGGCACGCTCCACGAGGTCGACGTGAACGGCGTGCCGGTGTGTCTCGCGCGAACTGCGGACGGGGAAGTCTACGCGTTTCGGAACAACTGCTCGCACCGCGATTTCCCGCTGAACACGGGGACGCTGGAGGACAGCCAGATCGAATGTTCCTGGCACGGCGCCCGCTTCGATGTCACGACCGGGCGCGCGCTTCGACTGCCGGCCATCAAGCCGATTCGCACCTATGACGTCAAGGTGGACGGCGATGATGTGATGGTCCTGGTCGACTGAGGTCACACGAGCGATCGCAATCGACGGGGCGGCAGGCGCGGCGACAGCCGGCCGCCGCCCTTCGTATCGGAGGAAGGCCTATGCCCACGACGGTGGCGTCGCAGCGCTCACTCGACGCAGCCGCGCTGCGCGGCGAGTTTCCGATCCTCGGGAGCGAGCCCGGCGAACGTCCGCTTGCCTATCTCGACAGCGCCGCGACCGCCCAGAAACCCCGCGTCGTGCTGGACTCGCTCCGGCATTACTACGAGACCGAAAACGCCAACGTGCACCGCGGCCTGTACGATCTCGCCCGTCGTGCGACCGATGCGTACGAGGGCGCACGGACTCGCATCGCGCGCTTCATCGGCGCCGCGGACGCGAGCGAGATCGTGTGGCTGCGTGGCACGACGGAGGCGATCAACCTGGTCGCCTCATCCTGGGGCGGCGCGCAACTCCGTCCGGGGGACGAGATCCTGCTCACCGTGCTCGAGCACCATTCCAACATCGTGCCGTGGCAGCTCATCGCGGAGCGGACCGGCGCGCGCGTGCGTTGGGTCGATATCGACGATGACGGCCGCCTCCGCATGGACGACGTTGCGGCCGCGCTCCGTACGGGGCGGGTCCGGCTGCTCGCCGTTGGCCACGCGTCGAACGCTCTCGGCACGGTACACCCCGTCGCCGAGCTGGCCCGGCTCGCACACGATGCGGGCGCGCTCCTGCTCGTGGACGGCGCCCAGGGCGCGCCCCACCTCGAGATCGATGTCCAGGCACTCGACTGCGACTTCTACACGCTGTCCGGCCACAAGATGGGTGCGCCGATGGGAATCGGCGCGCTGTGGGCGAGGCGATCGCTGCTCGATGCGATGCCGCCGTATCAGGGTGGCGGCGAAATGATCGACGAAGTCGGATCGGACCACTCGACGTGGGCGGAGGTGCCGCACAAGTTCGAAGCCGGCACGCCCAACGTCGGCGGCGCCGTCGCGATTGCGGCCGCAGCGGATTTCCTCGACGGCATCGGTCACGACGCGCTCGCCGCGCACGAGCGCGGCCTCGCCGAGTACGGCCTCGCCCGTCTCGGCGAAGTCGCGGGTCTGCGCCTGTTCGGCGCATCCACCGCCGTCGACCGCCTCGCCATCTTCTCGTTCGCGCTCGAAGGCGTGCACCCACACGATGTCGCGACCGTGCTCGATGCCGAGCGGATCGCGGTCCGCGCCGGCCACCACTGCGCACAGCCGCTGATGCGCCGACTCGCCGTGCCTGCGACCACCCGCGCGTCCTGCTGGGTCTACACGACGACGGACGAGATCGACCGGCTGGCGGAGGGACTGGGCGCGGCGAGGCGGATGTTCGGCTGAGACCAGCGAACGACATCGCGCGGCCCGAAGCTCAGTAGAGCGCGGGCGGGTTGCCTTTGTTCGTGACGACCGCGCGTACGTAACCCTCCCAGCGCCCGATCATGCCGCTCCACTCGGGTGACCGGAAGTAGTCATCGCCGGCCGCCGTCGAAACGAACTCCGGCATGTACAGGCCGACTACGCCGCGCTCCAGGATTCCTTCCTCGAGTACGCCGCTCTCGCGCAGAATCAGAATGGGAAGGCCGAGCTGGTACGCCATTGCCGGCTCGATCTGTGACCACGGACTGGTGAGCCACTTGCCATCGACGGGCGAAGCGTGTTGGCCGGCCACGTCGGTCTGGTAACGCGAACTGCCTTTCTCGACGAACGTGCGTCGGAACGCCACCGTGATCAGGCCGTTCGACTCCAGCATCAGTCTGCGGATCGCCGTGAGCGGCGCATCCATGTCGTAGTCCGTGACGCCGAGCGTGCGAGGAGACAGACCGCGGTCCTCCAGATTCGAGCGCAGCCGCCCGATGAAGTCGGCCTGAGCGCTTGTGCAAGGATTCGGGTAACTCAGGAAAACGGAGATTCCCATGGTGTCCCCCGGACGTGCCGAAGTGGGCTCGAAGGCCGTTCGCGGAGATCGGGATCGGCTGTGCACAGACGACCCGGATGCCGCTCAATTGTGCGGCGATTCCCGGGCGCGTCGCAAACCCGACGCCGCGGCCCGAAGACCTAAGGGGCTTTGCTGCCCACCAGTTGCCGCCTTTCGAATCGCGCCGGATTCCTGCATCATGGGCCTATCCCACTGACCAACCAGCCCGACGGAGGCTCGTCCGATGAATCGCACGGCCGCGCTCGTCCCGGTGCTCGTGGCACTCCTGATTCCGACCGGAGTCGTGGCCCAGCTCGGCACCATCGACTTCCCGAACTCCGGCGCCGCCGCGGCACAGCCGCACTTCCAACGCGGCGTCCTGCTGCTGCACAGCTTCGAGTACGAAGACGCGGCCGCCGCCTTCCGCGAGGCGCAACGCGTGGACCCGAGCTTTGCGCTCGCGTATTGGGGCGAGGCGATGACGTACAACCATCCGATCTGGATGGAGCAGGACACGGACGCGGCCCGCGCGGCGCTCGCACGACTCGCACCGAGCCCGGAGGCCCGGCAGAAGAAAACGGGCACGGCACGCGAACGCGAATGGATCGCGGCGATCGACGTCCTGTATGGCGAAGGCTCGAAGCAGGAGCGGGACTTCCGGTACGCCGATGCGATGCGTCGCATGCACGACGCGAACCCGGGTGATCATGAGGCCGCGACGTTCTACGCGCTGGCGCTGCTCGGCACCACGCACGAGGGCCGGGATTTCGCGACGTACATGCGGGCCGCGGCGATCGCCTCGCCCGTCTTCCAGGCGAACCCGGACCACCCCGGCGCGGCTCACTATCTGATCCACTCCTTCGATGATCCGATCCACGCGCCGCTCGGACTGCCGGCCGCGCGCGCCTATTCGGCCATCGCGCCGGCCGCGGCCCATGCGCAGCACATGACATCGCACATCTTCGTGGCGATGGGGATGTGGGAGGACGTCGTGCGTGCGAACGAGCGGGCGCGCGACGTCCAGGACGCACGTAACGCCAAACTCGGCCGGCCGGCCAACGTGTGTGGCCACTACACGTCCTGGCTGCAGTATGGCTATCTGCAGCAGGGCCGCACCACCGCGGCGGCATCGATGATGGACGCGTGTCACGCACGCGTCACCAGCGGCAAGGCCAACGCAGGCGAGATCTCGTATTTCGCGGACATGCGCGCGCGCCAGGTTCTCGACACGCATGACTGGGCGTCGGTCGGCCGTTGGGCGGCCGACGTGCCGGCGACGTCGAGGGCCCGCGGCACATACGATTTCTTGACCGCGTACGCTGCACTCCAGCTCGGCGAAGCAGAGAAGGCGCGGGCCGTGGCCGCGAAGCTCGAGGCCGCGCCGGCGCCGCACGACGCGATCCTCGGCATGCAGCTGCGTGGCCTGCTTCTGGCCCGCGACGGCAAGACGGACGACGCCGTCGCGCTGCTGCACCAGGCCGCCGACGCCGAAGCCGCTCTGCCGTACGAGTTCGGTCCGCCCGCGATTGTGAAGCCCTCGCACGAGCTGCTCGGCGAAACGTTGCTCGCCGCGGGACGCGCCGAAGCGGCACGCGACGCGTTCCGTGTGGCCCTCTCACGCACGCCGCTTCGTGCCGATGCACTGGAGGGCGCGCGTGCGGCCGCGACGCGTTTGGGCGATACGGCGGCGGCCCGCGAGCTGGCCGAGCAGCTGAGCGCCATCCGCAGCCATGCTCACCGATGAGCGGCGATCTCGGACGTCGCGATTTCCTGCTGCGCGCCGGCGGCTGTGTCGGCTGGTTGGCGCTCGCGACGGCATCGACGGCGGCCGCGGCCCGGTACTTCGCGCGGTCCGTCGGCGAGATTCTGGTTCAGGAACCGTGGGGCCGTCTCGAGATGGTCGCGGAGGGCGTCTGGGCACTCGTCTCGACACCGCTCGTACAACACGCCGACGCACGGCGCACGCTCTGCAACGGCGGCATTATCGCGGGCCGTTCCGGTGTGCTCGTCGTCGAGGCGTTCGGCAGTGACGAAGGCGCGGCCTGGATGGCGGCGCAGGCCGAGCGGCTCGCCGGCCGCCGGCCGACACACGTCGTCATCTCGCACTATCATGGTGATCACTGCAACGGACTGGGTGGCTTCGGGACCGGGGCGGGCGCACCCGCCGCGGCGGCCACGCAAGCGACGCGCGACCTGATCGGCGAGCGCAGCCGCGTTCCGCCGGAGCGTCGGGTCCTGCCCGCCGCCACACTCGCGGCGGATCAGCCGGGCGCCATCGATCTGGGCGGCCGCACCGTCCGCGTCGAACCGTTCGACGGCCACACGCCGAGCGATGTCGTGATTCGTCTCGATGACCCGCCCGTCGTTTTCTGTGGCGACCTCGTCTGGAACGGGATGTTCCCCAACTACATGGATGCGAATCCGCCGCGTCTGGCCGCGAGCGTCCGCGCCATCGGGGCCCAGCCCGGCGAAACCTATGTGCCCGGCCACGGCGTGATCGCCGACGCCGCGGCCATGCGCGTGTATGCCGACCTGCTCGACCACGTCGGTGCCGCCGCGCGTCGAGCCATCGAGGCGGGCCACTCCCTGGACGAAGCCGCCGCCGCCTATCGGCTGCCCGCCGGTACCGAAACGTGGACGCTGTTCAACCCGCAGTATTTCCGGACGGCCTTCGAAGCGTGGCGCCGCGCGGTCGCCGGTTGAGCGCGCGATCGTGACCAGCAACACTGCGCGCGGACGTTGTCAAGTGGTTGCGACGCCGGCGCGCGCCGCGTCTCTTTTCCCGCCCGTTGGCCCCGACCCGTAGAGCCGAGGAATGTCGAGCGCGCGCGCTGCCGTCGATCCGCTGCATGCGCTGAATCCGGAACAGCGTCGCGCGGTGTTGCACACGGAAGGGCCGCTGCTGGTGCTGGCCGGCGCCGGCTCCGGCAAGACCCGCATGCTGGTGCACCGCGTCGCACACCTCATCCGCGACTGCGACGTCGATCCCGCGCGAATCGTCGCCGTCACGTTCACCAACAAGGCGGCCGACGAGATGCGCGAACGGGTGCGCGATTTCGCCGGTGACGCGGCGAAGCGAACCGTCGTCTCGACCTTCCATTCGCTCTGTCTTCGCATTCTGCGGGAGCATGCCGACCGCGTCGGCCTGCCGCGGCGCTTCGCCATCTATGCGACGCCCGACCAGCTGGCCGCCCTGCGCGTCGCGACCGCCGAGATCTCCATTGCCGACGACCGGTTCGACTTGAAGCGGATCCTGCGCTGCATCTCGGACTGGAAGACGCGCGGCATTGGAGCGGACCAGGTCCGGGCACAGGTCGCCGCCGAGGCCGCGACCGGCACACGTGCCGACGACTACGCTGTGCTCGCCGCCGACGCCTATCCGCGCTATGAGGAAACGCTGCGTGCGAATGGCGCCGTCGACTTCGACGACCTGCTGCTCCTCGCCGTGAAGCTGCTCGAGTCCGACGAGGACGTCCGGCGCGACGCCTGGCGGCGCTGGCATTACATCATGATCGACGAGTACCAGGACACGAACGCGCTGCAGCTGCGGCTGGCCGGTCTCGTCGCCGGCACACGCCGCAACCTGTGCGTTGTCGGCGACGATGATCAGTCCATCTACGCGTTCCGCGGCGCCGACCTCGGCAACATCCTCGAGTTCGAGCGCCATTTCCCCGGCGCCAAGGTCGTACTGCTCGAGCAGAACTATCGATCGACGCAACGGATTCTCGCCGCCGCGAATGCCGTGATCGCGGCGAACCCGCATCGGCACGCGAAGCGGTTGCGCACGTCGAACGCCGTGGGCGCACCGGTCGATCGGCTCGAGCACGAAGACGAGATCGCGGAAGCGGAAGCGGTCGCACTCGACATCGCCACGCGCCGCATGACCGGTCATGCGAAGTGGCGTGACTTCGCGGTGCTGTACCGTACGAATCCGCAGGCCAAGCCGCTGGAGGAAGCGATGCGGGAGCGCGGCATCCCGTACCGCGTCGTCGGCGGCACGTCGTTCTTCGACCGAAAGGAAGTCGCCGACGCGCTGGCCTGGTTGCGCGCTGTCGCGAACCCGTCGGACGAGATCGCGATCCGTCGCATTATCAATGTGCCGTCTCGCGGCATCGGTCGGACCACCGTGCTGCGGGTCGCGGCCGACGCCGAGCAGCACCGCCTCTCGTTCCTGGACGCCGCACGTGCTGCCGCTTCCGGGACCAACGCCCAGGCTGCAGCGCTGCGCGGCTTCACCGAGCTGCTCGACGACGCGGTCGCCGACCTCGCCCGCGCCGAGGAGCACGCGGCCGCGCACCCGCCCGTGGACGAGCCCACGCCCATCGCCGCCTTCGCGATGGACCTGTTCGGCCGGCTTCGTCTCGAAGAGGACATCCGGGCCGACCCCCGCAACGCACGGTCCGCGGACGCGCGCGTCTTCAACCTCCGCGATGTGGGCGGCAGCATCGAACGCTGGGAGCGGCGTGTATGGGACGAGCGACACGAATCGGTTCGCGATTGGCGTGCACCCACACTGGTGGATGCGCTCGCCCGCCTGGCTCTGGCCGACCGCGATGACGAGCAGGACGTGGACGGCGGCGACCGCGTCACGCTCATGACCTTCCATTCCGCGAAAGGTCTCGAGTTCCGCGAGGTCTTTCTGATCGGACTCGAGGAAGGCGTCCTGCCGCATGCGCGGTCCCTGCCCGACGACCCCGAGAACGGCCCAACGCAGTCGGACCCGATCGACGAGGAGCGCCGGCTCCTGTACGTCGGCATCACCCGCGCGGAACGACGCCTGGTCCTGTCATCCTGCCGCAGCCGCCGCCGAGGACGCGAGCGAGTGCCCGTGTTGCCCTCGCGTTTCCTCGAGGATATCCCGGAGTCGCTGCTCCAGCGCCGAGACGACGGGACCGTGCTGACGGCCGAAGAATCGAAGGATTTCCGCGCCTCCTTCCTGTCCCGCATGAAGGAGATGCTGGACGTCCCGGAGGAGTGACGCGTCCGGGTCGCTTTACCCCGACAACTCGCCGGCCCATCTTGTCTCCATGAACCTGGCGTCGCTGTACCAGGAACTGATCCTGGAGCACTACAAGCGCCCGCGGAACCGCGGCGAGCTGGACGGGGCGGATCGTGATGTGCACATGCGCAACCCGACCTGCGGCGACGATGTTCACCTGCGCTTGCGCATGGATGACGATGGCCGCATTGCCGCGGCTCGCTTCGTCGGCGAAGGCTGTTCCATCTCGCAGGCGTCGATTTCGATGATGACGCAGCTGGTGGCGGGCCGCACCCGCGAAGAAGCCCTCGACCTGGCCGAGCGTTTCAAGGAGATGATGCGCGGCAATGCCGAAGCCGGTCGCGACAAGTCGCTCGGCGATGCCCGTGCCCTCGCCGGCGTCAGCAAGTTTCCCGTGCGTGTGAAATGCGCGCTGCTCGGTTGGAACGCGCTGGAAGAGGCGCTACAACCCGGATCCCACCCCGGCACGCAATAGCAGCAGCAACTTCAGAACTCGTCCAACAGACGGAAGCTGGAGCGGGGCCGAAAGAAGGGTTCGACCGCGCTGGCATCACCTTCGATCACCGCACGGTGGGCGCGGGCGGCTTCACCCACGCCAAGCTCGCCCGTGTAGAGCTGCGCGAGCGTCCCGATGTCGAGGGCGATATGAGCGCCATCGCCGGGACCTTCGCGCGCGACGCTCGTCTCCGTGCCGTCCCAGGCGATGTGGAACGTGCCGTGGTTTCGGGGCAACTCGGTGTCCCGGACCTCGAGCGTGAAGCGGACCGGCGCGTCCGAGCCCCAGCCGCCTCGCCGCTCGAAGGCGCTCTTCACGTCGAGAATGCGGAGCATGGGGCCCCGCAATACGCGCGCGGTCGGCCACCAGAGCCAGCGCGCATTCACGTAGCCGGGCGGGCGCGGGTCGTTCAGGAACAGATCGAATCGTTCATCCGGCCACGCGTCGTACATGACGCGTCGCCAGAGATCGCGCTGGCGCGGAATCCAGCCGAGCAGGCCGCGGTAGGCCGTGTCGTCATCGGCAACCAGCTCGCGAATCAGCAGGGGCCGACGTTCGGGCGAGCGGGAGCGGCCATACCGCACGATCATGTAGCCGGTGATCCCGTCGTCGTCGTACGCGTAGGCGTGGGTGTTGGCGGCATCGAGGCGCTGCCGCCAGGCGCGCGTGCCACGGTCCACGAGCCCGTTCGAGCGATGGGCCACGCGCTCGTAGCAGGCCCGCATGCCCGCCTCGTCTTCCGAGGTGGCGAGCCGCACCGGCGCGTCCACGTCGAGTCGCAAGTCCTCGGGTCGAAACACATAGCGATGCAATTCGCCGACGGCGGCCCAGCCGAGCCTCCCGTAGAACGCGGGCCGGAACGGATACAGCACGCTCAGCGCATCGCCGCGTTCGGACGCGACGCGAAGGGCGTAAAGACAGAGTTCGCGGGCCATTCCGCGTCGCCGGGCCGTCGCCGCGACCGCCACGGCGGCCAGCCCCATCATCGGAATGCCCTCGCCCCCGAAGTACTGCGTCATTTCCAGGAGTTTCAGTGCGCCCACGAGCTCGCCGTCGTGGTCCTCCGCGACGTGCACCGTCTCGATGCCGCCGAGCGGGCCGCCCGTCTCGAGCACGTGCATGCGCTCGGTCAGCGTCCGCTCGCTCGGAAAGCTGTGGATCCACAGCTCCGCCACCCGACGAATGTCGGATCGGTCGGCCCTGCGCAGCTCCATCCATCCACCCGGATTCGAAGGAGCCGCAAGTTGACGGCACGCCGGACCCGGCCGCAAGCGAGCTTGCGAGACCGACCTGCCGTCCGCGACTCTTCCATGGACACATCGGACTCAACCCCGCGGACCATGCGCAAAGCCCACATCATCAGCGGTTGCCGGACCCCGTTCCTGCGGGCTGGCACGGAATTCAAGGACGTGTCAGGCGTTCACCTGGGCACGATCGCCGTGCGCGACCTCCTCGCGCGCACCGAGCTCGACGCGGCCGAGGTCGATCACATGGTGTTCGGCACCGTCGTACCCTCGATCCAGGCGCCCAACGTGGCCCGCGAGGTCGGCCTCGGCGCCGGACTGCCCCCCGAAGTGCCCGCATTCACCGTCGGCCGCGCCTGCGCATCTGCGAACCAGGCCATCGTGTCCGGCGTCGAGATGATCGAACGCGGCCACGCCGACGTCGTCATCGCGGGCGGCGTCGAGACACTATCCGACGTGCCGATGCTCCTGTCCCGTCCGCTCCGCGAGACGCTCGTCGCCGCGTCCAAGGCGAAGAGCCTGCCCCAACGTGTCCGCACGCTCGCCGGGATCCGGCCCAGACACCTCGCCCCCGTCGTGCCGGCCATCGCAGAGCCCTCCACCGGCGAGACCATGGGCGAGAGTGCCGAGCGAATGGCCAAGGAAAACGGCATCCCGCGCGACGAGCAGGACCGCTGGGCGCTCCGTTCGCACCGCCTCGCGTTGCAAGGCACCGAGGATGGGCGGCTCCGTGAGGAGATCGTCACGACCTGGGTGCCGCCCCGATTCGATACCTCCGTCGATCGCGACAACGGCATCCGCGACGACACCAGCCTCGACAAGCTCGCCGGCCTCAAGCCCGTCTTCGACCGTCGATACGGCTCCGTCACCGCCGGCAATGCCTCGCCGCTCACCGACGGCGCGTCCGCCGTCCTCCTCATGAGCGAGGAGAAGGCTGCAGCGCTCGGCTACCCGTCCATGGGTGTTGTCCGAAGCTGGGCCTTCTCCGCACTGGCTCCCTCCGACCAGCTGCTTCAGGGTCCCGCCTACGCGGCGCCCCTCGCCCTCGACCGCGCCGGCATCTCCATGGCGGACGTCGAGCTCATGGAGATGCACGAGGCCTTCGCTGCACAGGTCCTCTCCAACCTGCAGGCCCTCGATTCCGACGCGTTCGCCCGCGCCAAGCTCGGGCGGGACCGCAAAATCGGAGTTCCGGACGAAAATGTGATCAATGTCATGGGAGGTAGCATTGCGATCGGCCACCCCTTCGGCGCGACCGGCGGCCGGCTCACGACCACGCTCGTCAACGAGATGAGCCGTAGAAGCGTAGGTTTAGGTTTGATAACAGTTTGTGCAGCCGGTGCCCTCGGGTTCGCCATGGTGATCGAGCGCGTTTGACGGATCTTCTGGTCCCGAAACGGGTATTTCGTCTGTGTCCCGTCGACTTTCGGATCAGGAGAACACATGTCCGCTTCCACGCTCGAGCGCGACGATCTGTCGCTGTACGTCATTGCCGGTGTTCCGCGGTCGTTCAAGTCGAAGCTGCAGCAGCTGGTCCAGAAGGAAACGAAGCAGACGGGCGAGGTCGTGTTGATCCCGGGCGAGATGACGGAATGGGTCGTCTCGAAGCTGCGCGATGAGAAGCGGCCGAACCGGGACCGGACGCCAGCTTCGCGAGCGCTCTGGCGGGCCTACAGTGCGTTGAGCGCCGCGCGATACCACCTGCAGAACGATCCCGAGGAGGAAGAGCGGGTACGGGACCTCCGGCGCCAGGTCGAGGACCTGTGGCGGCAGATGAGCCCGATGTTCGCGGACGAGGACGAGCAGGAGC
>JBFJPA010000007.1:0-21714 GCA_041617355.1 Longimicrobiales bacterium | reverse complement strand
TGTAAATCAGGCCGAGTGCGCGGCCGGAGAAGCCGAGTTGCGTCTCGAGCACGCCGGACAGGTCGACGGCCCATGCGCCCCAGATGGCGTACTGCAGGAACATCATGGCGCTGAGCTTCGGCTGCGAAAACGCCAGCTTCACCGCCGCGGCCAGCTCCTCGCCGAGTCCGCGCTGCTCTGCCGCTTTTTGCGTGGACGCGTCATTGCTCATCGCCGGCCTCAATGGTGTCGAGTGGACTGGGAATGCGCAGACGGCGCTAGATTAGGGGACGGTACGGAGCGCCGACAGGGAGACGGCGCGAGTCGGGCTGTGACCGACCGGACCGTCCTGGATCGCCCGGACTTGCCCCGCGCGTCCCCGCCCCCGATCCTGATCGAGGCTGCGGACCCCCCTTCCGCGCCGTCGCCCGCACCCAACCCGGAGGCGCTCATGCGACGGAGGAGCTTCGTCTCGGCCGGACTGGCCGCCCTGGCCGCGCCGGCATTCCCTTCCCTCGCGTTCGGCGAATCGACCGGTCTCCGCAATGCCGGCACGGCGGCGGACCCGATCCGGCTCTCGTCGAACGAGAATCCGCTCGGCATGCCACAGTCGGCGCGGCGGGCCGTGCTCGACGCTCTCGACATCGGCAACCGGTATCCGCGCTACGAGGAGGAACTGATCGCGGCGGTTGCGGCGAAGCATGGCGTCAAACCCGAGAACGTCATCCTGGGCAACGGCTCCGCCGAGGTCCTGCAGATGGCAACGCAGGCCGTGGTCGCGAAGCGAGGGCGGGTCGTCGCGGCGAATCCGACGTTCGAACAGGTCGAAACGTATTCGGTCCCGTTCGGCGTGCGTCTCGAGAAGATCGCCGTGCGCGCGGGCGATGCCGCCCACGATCTCGACCGCATGCGCGCGACCGCGGACGACGCGAAGAGCCCGGTCCTCGTCTTCCTGTGCAACCCCAACAACCCGACCGGCACGCTGACGTCTTGCGACGCGATCGAGTCGTGGCTCCGGGAAGCGCCGGAACAGACGCTGTTCCTGGTCGATGAGGCCTATTTCGATTTCGTCGATGACCGGAGCTATCGCACGTTCATGCCCCTCGCCGTGCGCCAGCCGAACGTACTCGTCAGCCGTACCTTCTCCAAGGTGTATGGGCTGGCCGGCCTGCGCATCGGCTACGGTATTGCCGAAGTCGAGACGGCAAAGCGGATCAAGGCGTACTCCGCGGACGGCAACATCAACCAGCTCGCGATTGCAGCCGCGCGCGCCTGCATCACGGATCAGGCATACATCGACAGGAGCCTGCGCGTCAATCGAGAGGGCCGGGCGCTGCTCCAGCGCACACTGGACGAGCTGGGCATCGAGCACCTGCCGTCGCACACGAACTTCCTGATGCATCGCATCAAGGGCGACCTGACGACGTACAACGACCGGATGCTGGAGGCCGGCGTGCGGGTGGGCCGCGCCTTCCCGCCGATGCTCGACTGGAGCCGCGTCTCCATCGGGACCGCGGAGGAGATGGCACTGTTCGTGGGGCGGCTGCGCGAGTTCCGGCGGAATGGCTGGGTGTGAGCCGGTGCGTCGTGGCTGCGGCACACGCGGGCGGGTCGTGTCGCGGATGAGCGCTGTGTGACGCTGACGACGAAGGTCGTTCTCGGCCTCGTCCTCGGCCTGGCCGGCGGCATCGTGCTGTCCCTGGTCGGCGGGCCGGTGCTCGGGGTCGTGCCGTGGATCGAGCCGATCGGCACGATCTGGATCGCGTTCCTGCGCATGACCGTGATTCCGCTCGTGTTCGCCGGCATCATCGTCGGCGCAGCGTCGGTCCCCGACGCACGCCGCATCGGCCGCCTCGGTGGTCAGACGCTGCTGCTGTTCCTGCTCCTGCTCTCGGCTGCCGCACTCTTCGCCGTGCTCATCGGTCCACCCGTGATGTCTCGTCTCGCGATCGATCCGGCGGCGGCTGCGGCATTACGAGAGAGCGCGGGCGCGACTGGCGCCGAGGCGGCCGCGCGGGCCGGCGGGTTCCCCGACCTGCGGCAGTGGCTGGTCGACCTCGTGCCGACCAACGTGGTCGGTGCTGCGGCCAGCGGACAGATGCTGCCGCTCATCGTGTTTGCCGTGGCGGCCGGCATCGCGATTGGACGCGTCCGCGAGGACGAGCGCACGTCGATCGTCGGCTTCTTCCGCGGCCTGTTTAACGCCATGCTCGTGCTGGTCCGCTGGATCCTCGAGGTCGCGCCGATCGGTGTGTTCGCACTGGCGCTGCCGCTGGCCACCCGGCTCGGCGTGGCGGCCGCCGGTGCCGTTGTCTACTACATCGTGGTCGTCTCGTTGCTGTGCGTCGTGTTCATCGTGCTGCTGTATCCGCTGGCCGTCGTGTTCGGCCGGGTCGGACTGCGCCGGTTCGCGCGCGGGACGGCGCCCGCCCAGGCCGTTGCGTTCAGCGCGCGATCCTCGCTCGCCTCCTTGCCGGCCATGATCGACGGCGGCACACGACACCTCGATTTCCCGGATGAAATCCGCAACTTCTTCCTGCCGCTGGCGGCATCGACGTTCCGCGTCGGCGGAGCCATCGGCATCATCGTCGGCGTGCTCTTCGTCGCACAGCTGTACGCCCTGCCGCTCGCGCCCGCACAGCTGGCGACCGTCGCCCTGTCCGCCGTGCTCATCACCTTCAGCATTCCCGGCGTGCCGGCCGGCAGCATCCTCATCATGGTGCCGGTGCTCCAGTCCGTCGGTCTGCCGCCGGAGGGCATCGGCATCCTGCTCGGCGTGGACACCATTCCCGACATGTTCCGCACGACGACCAACGTCACGGGCGACATGGCAACGGCGACCATCCTCACGGCTCGGGTGCCGCCCGCGGATTCCACCTGAATGCGAACGGGCCGGACGATGCACGCATCGCCCGGCCCGCCACGTTTTGAACGACGTGCCCGCTACATCGTCAGGGCACGACCTTGACCGCGCTGACACCACGGATCTCGGTGCACGAATCGTTCAGTCGCGCGTGCAGCACGAGCTGTGTCGTGGCAAGGTCCAGGTCGCCGTTCTGAATCAAGCGTGTACGATCGAAGAACAGCGTCAGATCCATGTAACCGTCTCTGTTCACGTCCTCGATCGCCGTCATGAGCGTCCCGTTGGGACGAAGCACGACGGGCGCCTCGGGTGTCGTGCCATCCCCGAGCGTGGCCATCGCCGGTACGATCGTGCGCGCGTCAAAGCTCGACGTCGACAACACGTGCACCGGAATCAGGCCGTTCCCGCCCTGCATGTTGATCGCGGCAGGCGTCTGGATGTTCACCAGGTTCCGCATCACGGAGAGCGGCAGGTTCAGCGAGCCGGTCCCGCCATCCTTGTCCGTGACATCGACGCGAACCGTGTAGTTCCCCGCCGGACAGAACTGGCGCATGCCCAGGATCGTCGCGGTCTGGTCACCGGCCGTGCCGGTCGTCGGTGATCCGACGCCCCAGGTGATCGACCAGTCCCACGGCGCATCGAACACGCCCGGATCGCTGAACGACGCACTCACGCCGGCGCTCCCGCCCGAGTAGATCGTGGCCGAGCCCAGCGAACCCTGCACGGTCGGCGCCACGTTCGCGATGTTGACCGAGCTGTTCTGCGTGTGTGTAAGGTTGCTCGGGTCGGTCACCTCCAACGAAACGAAATAACTTCCGTTGTCGGCGTAGGTGTGGCTCGGCGTGGCACCCGTGCCGGAATTGCCATCGCCGAACGTCCAGCTGAACGTCACGGGCTTGCCGTTCGGATCGTAGGAGGCCGTGCCGTTGAAGGCGACGGGGGAACCTTCCGAGCCGGCGTACGGCCCACCCGGCACGGAGACCGGCGGCGCGTTCGGGTCCTTGCCCGTGACCGCGCGGTACGCGTTGATCCGGCCCCATCCGAACTGCGTGTCGTACCCGGCAGCGCCCTTGTCATCGGTCGTCTGCTGCAGGCGAGCGCGGATGTCGTTGACGTTCGTCATGCCGAGTGCGTAGAGCATTGCGGCGAGGCCGGCGGCCTGCGGCGAGGCCATGGACGTGCCGCTCGACCACGCGTACGTGTTGTCGCTCGTCCACCACGTCGAGCCGATGCGGCTGAGCACGGTCGTGACCGTCGATCCGCCGGGTGGCGTGGTCGTCATGGTCTGGCCGCCTGGCGCGGTCAGCTCGATGCCGAAGCCCCAGCTCGACGTGCTCGCCCGCTGATCCGACCAGTTGGTCGAGCCCACGGCGACACACTCGGGGAAACGCGCTGGGAAGCCGATGCCGAGTGTGCCCGTCGGGTTGTAGCCGGCCAGCAGCGCGTCGTTACCCGTCGCGCAGAAGGGCAGCACGTTGTTCGCCAGTGCGTGCTGCAGTGCCGCTTGCTGCGCGGCCGAGCCGGCCGCCGCGTTCCACGCGCCGCCCAGGCTCAGGTTCAGGATGTTGGCGCCGTTGTCCACGGCCCAGATGATGCCGTTCGCGACGGCCGAGCTGGGACAGGAGCCCGTGCTCGTACACACCTTGACGGCCAGCAGCCTGATGGTGTCGACCCAGCCCACGCCCATCACGCCGGTGCCGTTGTTGCCGCGCGCCGCCGCGATGCCAGCCACGTGTGTGCCATGGCCGTGGTTGTCGCTGCCATCGCCGGCGTTGCTGTTGTCCGCGAGCAACTCGACGAAGCGCTGCTCACCGACGACCTTGCCGGCCAGGTCCGTGTGCGTCTTGCGGATGCCCGTATCGAGGATGCCGATCACTGCGGTGCCCGATACACCCGACCCGGTCGTCAGGTAATCGTACATCTCGAGCCAGTCGATGTCGGCATCGACGGCCCCCGTCACGACCGTCGAAGCCGCGGGCGCGAGCGAAGTCGGGTTGAAGAAGGTGCCAGAGTTGTGCAGGTCCCACTTCAGGCCGCGCCACGTGTCGGTGGTCTCTTCGCAGATGCCGACCTCGCAGGGCGTGAGCTGGATGATGTAGTCCGGCTCGGCGAATTCGACGTGTGGGTGGCGCGCCAGCTTCGCGACGGCCGCCATCTCATCGCCCGGCTCGACCTCCACGACCCATGCGCGGCCCAGGCGCATCGCCTTCTTCAGCCGGCCGTTCCCCTCGGCCGCGACGTCGGCTTGGTTCGCGCCCTGCCGGAACCGCACGAGGATCTGACCTGGCACGTACTCGGCCTGCTGACCGGCACCGTGATTGAACGCGGGGCCCAGCGTCTCCGGAACCTGCTGCTCGAGCGGGGTCGGCCCATCGGCACACGCGGCGAACACTGCCACGGCGACGAGCGCAGCCCCGCTCCGGATTGCGGAACGGTTTCGCACCTTCGGTCTCCTGATGTGAGGCTCCGGCATCCGCCGGACGGACTTCTTCGGAAGCCGGACGATCTCCAGGCGCCCAGCCCGGAGATTCCTGGCTTTGCGGACCGGCCTCACAGCCGGGGTGCCGTTTATCGGAAGTGGGTTCGGGATCCGTCGGACGCCTGAAGGCGGCGCCCGCGGTTCAGAGGCGGATCCTGTAGCACGAAATGGGCCGCACGCACGGATTCTTGCAACTCTTTGCGGCACTAAAACGACGCGCGGCGTCCGACCCTTTTTTCCGGGGCGGCGCGCCACGATGCTGGGGCAAATTGCCACACCGGGCGACCCGAACCGTTGATTCCTACGAGGTGAGCGCGGACCGGCGGCCGGGGCCGGCCCGCGCCCCACACGTCAGTGTTTGTGACGGTGTCCCGCGGGCTGCTCTTTCTTCGGCGAGTCGGACGCGGACGAGCCGGTCTTGCCGACGGGCTGTGCGTGGTCGTGGCCGGCGGCGTCGTGCCCTTGCGGGTGTCGCCCGTGCATCACCTGCCTGAGGCGGTTCCGTTCCGTCTCCGGCAGTGATTGCATCCAGGTCATGAGTCGGGCGTGCAACGTGGAATCGGCCTGGACGCGTGCATGGATCGTCGAGTCCGCCAGCATGGCCGCGATAATGTCCACCGCGGAGGGCGTCGTGGCCACGTCCGCTTCCACATGTTCGTGGACCGCCGCGGGAGCCGCATGTGTCGTGTCCGCCATGCCCATGTGGTGCACGTGCGCCATCACCGCGCCTCGCTCGACGGTCGGCTCCGGGAACTCGGCCACGAAGCCGACCGCCGGGCCGCCCATGTTCTGCACGCCCATCATGCGGGACATGTCGAGCCATTCGTCCTGCGTCATGAGGAAAGACCGGTCATCGCGGTAACGGGCCGCCGCGAGCAGGATCTCCTCCCGCTTCCGGTCGCGGGGCACCTCCGACGAGGCGAGGATGTCCGAGATGACATCGTGCATGGAGTGCAGGTTGTCGAAGATGATGGCCACTTCGGGGTAGCGGGCGGCGAAGCTGGGTGCCACGGCCGCCGTCATGGGCATGACGCGCGGCATCCAGGTCGGCGCATCCTCGAGCATCTGCTTGAACCGCGCGACCGCGGCCAGGACGCCCGCCTGCCGCTCATCGATCGTGTTGCCCAGCAACAGCGGCTCGTACAACCCGACTTGCAGCCAGTGGTACGCCCAGATGAGGCCGTTGAACTTGGGCCAGCCGTCCCGAAACGCCGTCGCGTAGTACTGCCCCTCCATCAGGTCCATCGATTTCGGCAATGAGCTGAACGCGAGGTCGGGGCGCGACTTGTAGTACGCGAGGACCTCTGCGACGGCGGCGTCCTGCTGCGCCGGCGTCAACGACTCGTCGGCCAGGATATCGTAAAGGTGGCGGTGCAGCAGGTGTGCCCAGTGGAACATCGCCTGCGCTTCGGGCGCCAGCTTCGCATACGACGGCTGGATCGCGTTTTCGACCAGCGGCAGCCGCGGCGGCGAGACGAGCAGCTTCTTCGTGATGAAGTCGTACTCGCGCTCTTCCAGCAGCGAGGCCGGCGCGTCCGGCCGCGTGTACAGGACCTCGTAGAGGATCGCGTGGCCGTAATCGAATGCGTTGAACAGCCGATCCGCCGCCGCGTATCCCTCCCGGAACTTCCAGTTGTGTGATGCCGGCAGGTAGAACTGCTCCGCCTTCGCCGTCCATTGCGCGGACGCCGGACCGGCCAGCGCGGACAGAATCAACGCAGCCAGCGTGGCCCGCATGGGTGTGCCGGTTGTCATCGCGTACCTCATCGGATCGGCATGAGAGACCGCAACGCGAATGCGTACGCGCTCCCGAATGTGAAATACCAGGGCTCATCGCCGCCGTTCAGCTGCTTGCCGACGCCGACATCGAGCGCGAGCCGCGGGTTGAGCTGATAACGCACGCCGAAACCCGCGGTCCACTCGACGCCCTCGTCGTCATGCAGCGGCTGTCGAGCCCACACATCTGTGACCAGAAGGAAGCCCTGCAGCGGGAAGGTCCGATCGACCGCCACGCCCGCCAGCCACCGCGAAACCTCGCCCGTCTCGTCTTCCGCCGTCGGCGTCGCACCGATCGTGTAGCCGCCGTTCACGTGGAGCCGGCCGAATCGAAACGTGCGCGTCGCCAGGCCACGCAGCGTCGTGTACATACGGTCCGGACCGTACCCGCCGGCAGGAACGGCGACGTCGACCGCCAGGGCCAGCGCCGGCAGCGACAGCGTTTCCGTGTTCAGGTTGTACAGCGCCGATGCGTGGATGCCGGCCAGTGCCAGGCCCGGCCCTGCAACGCCGGACTCCGTTCCCGCGAACGGTAGCCCTAGCTCCACCTGCAGGTTCGGCAACAGGCCGTACGCCAGCTCCGGCTCGACCTCGTAGCGATACAACCCGCCCCGGCCTCGCTCCAAGCGGAACGGAGCGAGCTGCAGCTCGAATGCGTACCGCTCGACCGGGAAGGCGTCCTCGATCCGGACGGGCCGGCCGGCGTCGAGGTTGTAGTAGTCCGTCTGCGCCCGGGCCTCCGGCGCGGCAAGAAATACAACGGCCGCGAGCCCGCCACCCGTCAGGATCCGTCGCCCTCGCCGTCGTTTCGATGCGTTTCTCAATGGTCTCGTCCCGGCTCGTTCGTCATTTCGCATGCATACCTGCACGACGATCGTACAGCGAACCGGCTCAAGAAACGGTGAAGTACTCGTGAAGGTTTCTTCAGAAAGGGCGGGTGAGAGGATGCGGGCGATGCGTCGCTGGCGAGGGATCCGGTCCCGTGGGCGCCGAGCCGGTCGACGCGCTTCTGTCGCCAACGGTTGCGGGTCGCACGCACCCCGGACGGCGACGCGCGCCGTCCGGGGCGGGCTGCGAGCAAGCGACGGATCAGTGCGTGACGAGGGGCTCCGCCGTCGTCACATCGATGATCGTCCGAACCTGTGCGACGGTATCGGCGGGGAACCCGCCGCGTCGTGCGTGCTCGATGATGCGATCTTCGCTGTTCGCGATGTACACACAGTAGATCCGGTCATCGGTAACGTAGCTGTGCAGCCACTGTACGTCCGGCGCCAGCTCGCGCAGCACGTCGCACGACCGCCGCGCGATCCCGTTCAGCTCTTCGGCGGAGAGCAGGCCGGCTCCCGGCAAATCGCGTTCGATGATGAAACGTGGCATGGTATTCTCCTCGTGGATGGTGTGTTCAGCTCGCGTGTTGACAGGTGACCTTGGGGTTCCAGTCGGCGAACAGACCGCTGGGATTCTCTTTCCAGAGCCAGGCGTGGAGCGCCCAGACCTGGAACGTCGCGTTCGGGTGGAACGCGATGCCGTGGATCTCCGGCGGTTGGCTACCGGTCCACGCGGCGAAAGGCACGATGAACTCGACGCCGACGAGTCGCATACGCCCGTTCTTCTGTGGCTCGTAGAGCAGGACTTCGGGCGCGAGCGGCTCGACGACGCCATCGATCAACGCGCCGGCGCCGTAGTGGAAGCCCATGCCGCCCGTGCCGGGCAACTCCATGCACGGTGTGACCTGCACGTCGTAGCCGGCGGCGATGGCCTCGTCGAACTGGTGGTACCTGGCGAGGCTTGCGCGCAGGTGTGCGATCCAGGCTTGGACCTGCGCGTGGTCGGAGGCCGCGCCGCCGTGCGAAAAGGCGAGGTCGGCGTCGGGCGCCGCGGGGGTGGGGCCGGTCTCGCAGCCGGCAAGAGCCAGCGCGAGCACCAGTGGGGTGGTGCGCTGCGTGAGTCGGATCATGGGGTTCCTCCAGTGTTTCGGATACCGGGCGGCGCTTGCCGCCTCGTGCGTGGCGTAGAAGATTCGCAGAGGTCGTCGCCTCCACGTCGACACCGCCTCGCCCGTCTCTCGCCGGGGGCCTAACCGTGTATCGCCTAACGCTTTTCGGCGGAGCATCCATCGACGGGCCGGAGGGTCCGCTCACAGGCCGCGGCGTTCAGCGCCGCCGACTGGCGCTGCTCGCATTGCTGGCGCGGGCGCGTGAGCGCGGCGTCTCGCGCGACAAGCTGGTCGCCTATCTCTGGCCGGATTCCGACACCGAGCGCGCGCGGCACCTGCTCTCCGATTCCATCTACCGGATCAATCAGGCCGTCGGTGGAGACGCCATCGTCGCCGTCGGAGATGCGCTCCGTCTGGACACGGCGAGGCTGCCCAGCGACGCCGACGAGTTCGCGGCGGCCATGGAGCGCGGGGAGTGGCAGCGTGCGGTCGAGCTGCACGTCGCGCCGTTCCTGGACGGGTTCTATCTGACGGGCGCGCTGGAGTTCGAGCGCTGGGTCGAGCAGGAGCGGGTTTACCTCGCGGCAGAAAAGGCGCGCGCGCTCGAGACGCTGGCGCAGGGAGCGGAAGGCGAGGGTCGCTCGGCGGAGGCCGTCCGGTGGTGGCGCCTGCGTGCCGCCGAAGATCCATTCAGCTCGCGGATCGCGTTGCGCTTGATGCGTGCACTGGAGCAGGCACACGACCGCGTCGCCGCCATCCGCCACGCGCGCATCCACGCCGAGCTGGTGCGCGCCGAGCACGGCGTCGAGCCCGACCCTGCCGTTCAAGCCTTCGCTGACGAGTTGTCCGCCTCGCCGCCGCCGCGCGCCCCCGAGCGGTCGACCTCCGCTCCAACGCCGGGTTCGGTGCTGGATACGGCCGCAGCAGGAACGAGCGAATCGAGCTCGTCGGCAAACGAGGACTCGGTGCGCCGCGGTTCGGTCGAGACGCGGCCCGACGGATCGCATTCGCCGCGACGCTGGACGCGGGCCGTGTGGATCGTTGGTGGGCTGGCGCTGCTGATCGTGCTGGCCATCCGTGTCGTTGCACGACCAACCTCGCGCGACACGAGCGCCCCCACCGCGATCGCCGTGCTGCCGTTCCGCGACCTCAGCCCGGGCGGCGACGAGGCGTATTTCGCGGATGGGATCACGGAAGAGTTGATGGTCCGGCTCGCGCGGATCGACGGCCTGCGCGTCATGGGCCGAACGTCATCGTTCGTGTTCCGCGACGCGGACGTACGTGAGGTCGCTGCCCGGTTGGGTGTGCACGCGATTCTGGAGGGCAGCGTGCGCCGGGCCGGCGAACGACTTCGCATTGCGGCCCGCCTCGTCAACGCCGCCGACGGCTACGAGCTCTGGTCCGAAGCGTACGAACGCGAGGTGGACGACATCTTCGCGATCCAGGACGACATCGCGCGCGCCATCGTAACGCGGCTGCGGGGTCGCCTCGCGGGTGCCGACGCGGCGCGCCAGCCGCGTACGCCCGTGGTCGACGATCCGGAAGCGTACAACCTCTACCTGCGCGGCCGCTTCGAATGGCACCGACGGTCGGAGGACGGGCTGCGCAGGGCCGTTTCGTTCTTTCAGCGCGCCGTCGAGCGCGAACCGGATTATGCGCGGGCCTATGCAGGATTGGGCGATGCCTATGCCGTGCTCGGCTTCTACGACTATCTGCCGCCGGACGATGCATTCCCCAGCGCCGCCCGGGCTGCCGAACGTGCCCTCCAGATCGATCCCGACCTCGCCGCCGCGCACGCGACTCTCGGCTACGTCGCCCTGTATTACGACTGGGATTTCCCGCGCTCGGAAGTCGAGTTCCGGCGTACTATCGATCTGGACCCGGGATATTCGACGGGGCGGCAGTGGTACGCCAACCTCCTGACCGCCATGGGACGGTTCGACGAGGCGGTCGCGGAAATGCGTGCGGCCCAGGACCTCGACCCGCTATCCCGCATCGCCAACGCCGCGCTCGGCTGGGTACTGTTCCACGCCGGCGAGCACGAGGCTGCCGTCGAACAGTTGCGGCGCACCATCGAGTTGGACCCTTCGTTCGAATTGGCCTGGCTCTGGCGGGGCCAGTCGCTGACCGAGCTGAACCGTCTCGACGAAGCCTTGGAAGACCTGCAGGTCTACACGAATCTCTCGGGGGGCGCTGCGATCGGTGTCGCCTCGCTCAGCTACACACTCGCGCGCGCCGGCCAGCCGGACTCGGCCCGCTCCCTGTTGCGCGGACTCGAAGCACGCGGCGGCTACCTGCCCGCCTATGAAATCGCGAAGGCACTCGAGGCGCTCGGCGATCGACCGGCCGCTATCCAACAACTCGAGACCGCTCTCCAACAGCGGTCTCATTCCATGGTCTTCCTCGCCGTCGATCCGCAACTGAGGAGCATGCACGACGACCCGGCCTACCTGCGCATCTTACGGGAGGTCGGACTCCAGCCGCCACCGCGACGCTAGACCCTTCCCCCTATACCCTCTCCCTCACCCTTTCCCTCTCCCTATCCCTGTGCCCTCAATCCGTTCTTCAGCACCCCCTGCATCGCCTGCACGAAGACATCCACCTCCCGCAGCGTCGTGTAGACATTCGGCGTGATGCGAAGGCCTTTGAACTCCTGGTGATTGATGGGTGTGACGATGATGCGGTGGTTCTTCCAGAAGTGATCGACCAGCTCGGCCGGCTCGTGGCCGTCCACACTGACCAGCGCGAGGCCGCCCGCCTGCTTCGGGTCGCGAGAGGTGCGGATGTGGATGCGCGGGTGCGGCTCGAGCGCGTCCATCCAGCGGTCACGCAGATAACGCAGCCGGGCGATCTTTCGCTCACCGCCGATGCTCCGGTGGAATTCGAGCGCTTCCGCAATTGCGTTGTGGTTCGCGGCCGGGTGCGTGCCGATCTCTTCGAACTTGCGGATGTCGTTGTCCATCTTCGGCGGCGCCGCCATGAGCGGCCACAACTTCGCGATCTTCTCGCGGCGAACGTACAGGAAGCCCGTCCCATGCGGCGCCAGCAGCCACTTGTGCAGGCTCGTGCCGTAAAAGTCGCAGTCCAGCTCATCGCGCGTGAACGGGAAGTGCGCGAACGCGTGCGCGCCGTCCGTGATCACCTCGATGCCGCGCGGCCGCGCCAGCGCCATGATCTCGCGGATCGGGAAGATCTGACCGGTCAGATTCGTGATGTGGCAACAGTGGATGACTTTCGTCCGCGGACCGATGTTCTTCTCGAACAGGTCTACCAGGAACTGCGGGCTCGGCGGCGGAACCGGGAACGAGACTTTCTTGACGACGATGCCATCCCGGCGCTCCCGCTGCTCCCACGTCGTCAGCATGCGACCATAGTCCTGGTTCGTCGTCAGGACCTCGTCGCCTGGCTCCAGGTCGAGACCCAGCTGGCAGATCTCCAACGCCTCCGATGCGTTGCGTGTGATTGCCATCTCCTCCGGGTCGCAGCCGAACTCCTTCGCCAGCTCCCGGCGCACGCTCTCGATCTGCGGCTCCAGCAGGTTCCACATGGTGTGCACCGGCGCCTCGTTCGAAAGCGCCAGGTAGCGTGCCATCGCCTCCTGCACCACGCGCGGGGACGGACTCACGCCGCCGTTGTTCAGGTTGACCAGCGTGCGGTCCACCGTGAACGCCCGCTGGATCTCCGCCCAGAAATCTTCGTCCTGCGCCACCTCCTCCGGCGCGCGGGTGTCCACGAACCTCGCCGCGTCCGTGACGACTCGCTGCCAGCCCTCGGCGAGCGCGGGGCGGGCCGTGGCGGCGCCAAGGACGAGCTGGCTGAAAAAGGCGCGGCGGCTGGACATCGAACGGCCTCCGGATTCGAGATCTGGGCGTGGGACCCGCCAGGCGGCGGATCCCGCAATATACGCGCAGCGCGCGGCCCCGCACGGCGCGCGCCCACCGCGTGGCTCGGTTTCGGGACCTGACCCGGCCGCCGACCCCGCCCATCCGTGTGTTGGTCCCAATCCGACCCCGTTGCCGTTGCGGCACGTCGTGATGAAGCCTAATGTACCATTACCTAATGTCGCATTACATAGGATGCCCATGAACCTCCCCGAGCTCAGCCACCTCCAATTCATCGTGCTCGGCCAACTCCTGACCCAGACGCGGTCCGGGCGCGAGATCCGCAAGACGTTGCGACGCTTCCGGGTGCGTCAGTCGGGGCCGGCGTTCTACCAGATGATGGCCCGCCTGGAGAAGACAGGGCTGGCCGAGGGCTGGTACCACCAGGACGTGATCGACGGCCAGACGGTGAAGGAGCGGCATTACCGGATCACGCCGGCCGGCGCATCGGCGTGGCGGGAATGCCGGAGCTTCTACCAGCGGGCGATCGACGAGGCCTCGACGGGGGACGAGGGGCTGGCCCATGCCTGAGCACGGGTCGGAACCCCATGGCGCAGGCGGGGGCCGACCGCCCGAGCCCGGGCCGTTTGCATCGTGGCTACTGCGTCTTCTGGATCCGTTGATCCGCGAGGAATCCTTCGAGCCGGCGTTCCACGATCTGGTGGCCAGCACGCGGCGGGACGGTGTGCTGCGAGATGCCGCGTTCCGGCTGGGGGTTCTCGGTCTCGCGTTGGAATGCCTGCGGCTGCAGCGCGTGTCGGCCGTGTACGCACCGAAACGAAAGGGGTCACCCGTGCGCGACTTTGGACTGGAACTGCGTTGGGCGCTGCGCGGACTGCTGCAACGGCCGGGCTTCGGCGCGGTGATGGTGCTCACGCTGGCCCTCGGCATCGGCGCGACGACGGCGATCTTCAGCGTCGTGAACGGCGTGTTGTTGAGGCCGTTGCCGTTCGAGGATCCGGGCCGGCTCGCGACCGTTCTGGTCCACGGCTCTGCGGGTCACGCCGTGTCGGTGTCGGTGCCCAACCTGAAGAACTGGCGGGAGCGGAACCGGACATTCGTGACGATGGCCGCGGCGGCCGGCTGGAACGTGACGGAGCGGTCCGGAGGTCGCGCGGAGATTCTGCGTGGCGAGATCGTTCTGGGCGATTTTTTCGAGACGTTGGGCGTCGCGCCGTTGTTGGGCCGCGTTATCCCGGCAGGCGATACGGAGGCGGGCGCGACACCGGTGGCGGTCCTCTCCTACGGCTACTGGCAACGCGCGCATGGTGCCGATCCGGCGGTGCTCGGCCGCACGCTCGAGGTGAACGGCGATGTGGTGACGGTGGTGGGCGTGATGCCGCCCGGCTTCGGCTTCCCGTCCGAGACGGAGACCGATCTGTACCTGCCGATGGGAATGATGGCAGCGAGCCTGCCGTGGAACGATCCGCACAGCTCGTTCGGCGCCGTCGCCCTCGCGCGACTCGCGCCTGGCGTCACGCTGGGTGCCGCACAACGCGACATGGACCGCGTGACGCGCGAGCTGGAGGCGGAAGCGGGAGAGAAGATCGCGTCGGTCACGTTGTACCCGCTGACCGACTTCTACGTGTCCGACGTGCGGTCACCCGTGCTGGTGCTGATGGGGGCGGTGTTCTTCGTGCTGCTGATCGCTTCGGTCAACGTGGCGAATCTGCTCCTGACGCGTGCTGAGGGCCGGCGCCGCGAGACCGCACTGCGACTGGCGCTGGGTGCGAGCCGGGGCGCCATCCTGCGCCAGTCGTTCGCGGAGAGTCTCATGATCGCGCTCGCCGGTGGCATCATTGGCGTCGGGCTCGCCGCCGTTGCCGTTCGCGTGTTGGTGAGCCGTCTGGGTGATGCGATTCCACCGATCGTCGCGCCGGCCATCCGCGTGGACGGTGTGGTACTGGCCTTCAGTGCCGTCATCGTGGTGCTCGGCGCGTTCGCATTCGCGCTGCTGCCCGCGTGGCGAGCGGCACGCGGTCCGAACCTCGCCGACACACTGCGGGAAGGCGGCCGGACGGGCACATCGGGACCGGCTGGAAGGCGCGTCCGCTCGAGCCTCGTCGTGGCAGAGATTTCGCTCGCCATCGTGCTCGTCATTGGCGCCGGCCTGATGATCCAGACGCTGGCGAAGCTGCGGGCGGGTGACAGTGGCTTCTCGGCCGAAGGCGTGGTCACTGCGCGTGTGTCGCTGTCGCCGGGCTCCTCGACGGACGCGAATCGCTGGCGCAGTCGCTTCGATGACGTTCTCGAGCGTGTCGATGCCCTGCCGGGCGTGCAGTCGACGGCGGCGATGTTGCTGCTGCCGCTGGCGCCGCGATCCTGGGAGTTGCTGCTGGTTCCCGAAGGCCAGCCCTGGGGTCCGCGTGAAGGCGAAAGCGTGTTGTACAACATCGTCTCCTTGAACTACTTCGAGACGCTCGGCATTCCGATCGTGGACGGCCGCAACTTCGAGGTGGCCGACCGCGACGACACGCCGCCCGTCGCCATCATCGATGAGACCATGGCGGCGAAGCTCTGGCCCGGAGAGGATCCGATCGGCAAGCGCATCGCGTTCGAACGGGCGCCGGAATCGACGGAGGAACGCCCGCTCCCGCTCTATCGCACGGTCGTCGGCGTCGTCCCGAACATCCGGCACTACGATCTGCGCGAGCCCTCACGCATCCAGGTTTATGTGCCACTCCACCAATCGTTGTCCACTTGGGGCAGCAGCCTGTTCATCGCCGCACGGTCGGAGTCGGCGGAGCCGGCAGCGATGTTGCCTGCGGTCCGGAGCGCCGTGCGCGAAGCAGATCCGGGTGCAGCCATCACCAGTCTGCGCACCTTCGATGGCTACGTCAGCGAAGAGCTCGCCAACGAGCGCGCCCTGAGCGCGCTGCTGGCTGCGTTCGGCGGCCTCGCCCTGGTCCTCGCGGGCATCGGCGTGTTCGGCGTGATGTCGATCCTGGTCGCCACGCGGTCACGCGAGATCGGCGTGCGACTCGCCATGGGTGCACGCCCGGCCGGTGTGCTGCTGATGGTCCTGCGTGGCAGTGCGCTGCTCGCGGCCACCGGGACCGTGATCGGGCTCTTCGCCGCGGGTGGGCTGTCCCGGCTCATCGGCTCCCTGCTCTACGGCGTCAGCCCGCTCGATGCTCGCGTCTATCTCGGCGCCGCAGCGTTCCTGGGAGCGGTCGCGCTCACGGCCACGCTGATTCCTGCGTTGCGGGCGGCACGACTCGATCCTATGGCGACGCTACGACAGGACGCGTGACGAGGCGGAACCCGGCCCACGCGTTCGCGTTTGCCGTTTCCTGTTTCTACGATCCTACGGCGGCGACGACTCGTGTGGGCGCGCGGAGACCGAGCTCACCCTCCAGAAGCCGCCGATATCGCTGGTCATCCTGCACTTTTGCGAAGCGTAGATCCCAGCCGAGGTGCACGAAGAAGGTGGATCGCTCTTCGGCGGCGCGACGGAGCCACTTGAAGGTCTCGTCTCGATCGCCGAGGCCCGCGTAGACCGTCGCGATGTCGTATGCCGATACGTACTCGTGATCGGCGCGGGCCAGCAGCGCGGCGAGGACCTGGCGGGCCTCCGCGGTGCGGTCGGTGACAGCGAGTGCGTAGCCGAGCGCAGCCTGGTTGAATGCGCTCGCCGACAGTCGCGTGGCTTCGCGAAACGCCTGCAACGCCGAGTCCGGCTTGTTCTGTCCGAGGAGCGCCCAGCCCCGTACGACCTGTGCCCACTGGTCCGGCATCATGGCATACGCCTCGGCCGCGTACGCGATCGCTTCCGCCGTACGGCTATCGAACAGACTGTGCCAGCCCAAGCACGAGATCAGCATCGGATTGACCGGGTCCAGCGCCACCGCCCTGGCCGTCATCTCGAGGGATTCGCGTTGCCGGCCGCGCGCGAGCAGGAAGTGTGCGTAGTCGTGGTGGACCTGGGCATGTGACGGACTGAGTTCGAGCGCCCTCTCGAAGTGTCGCTCGGCTCCGTCCCAGTCCCACTCCTGCAGCATCTTCACGAGCGCCATCTGGCCATGCGCCTCAGAGAGCAGCGAGTCCTGCGCCAGGGCCGCGTTCGCGGCGCGCCGCATTGAACCCAATGCGATGGCGGGCGGAAGATCGCCGAAGAACGCCATGAAGTAATAGGCGCGCGAGAGGCCCGCGTGCGCGGGTGCATGGGCCGGATCGATGTCGACGGCCCGCTGGAACGCCTCGATCGCCTGCGGCAGTTTCCAGTGCGCCTGGTAGTACGCACCCTTCAGGAACGCATCGTGCGCCAGCGGGTCATGGCTTGGTTGGCCCTTCGCAATCCGGTTTCCCTCCGCGCCCCGCGCCACAACACCCGTCACGCCGGCAACGAGGTCCTGCTGCAGTGCGAACACGTCACGCACGTGTCGGACGTGCTCCGTGTTCCAGATCCGCTGTCGCGTCGCGGGTTGGATGAGCGAGGCGGCGACGCGGATGCTGTCGCCGGATCGCGCCAGGCTGGCCTGCATGACGAGATCAACCTTCAATTCCTCCGCGATCTCCGAAAGCGATTTCGTCGGTCCCGCAGGCATGTCGGCGCTCTTCGCGCTCGCGCCACTTCCACCCATACCCGGCACGTTCATGCTCATTCCCGCGGTCGCATAACGCATGACCGATGCTCGCGAGGTGACGCGCAGGCCCGGCACGCGCATCAGGTCGCCGATCACGGCATCGGTCAGACCGTCGGCGAGATAGGTCTGCTCGGCATCGCCGGACACGTTCGTAATGGGAAGCACGGCCAGTGTGCGAAGCTCCGGCATGCTGCCGGTTCGCGTCCTCGTGGCGAGCCAGCTTGCGATCGCCAGGGTCACGGCCGCCGCGATCGCCGTCAATGCTCGCGTCCGGCGGCGGCGCGACCTCCCTCGCGCCGTCCCGAGCTGTCCCAGGTATCGGCTGGCTTCGTCCACGGGACAGGCCGCGAGGGCCGCGCGGAATTGCTCCGCCGTCGCGTAGCGGTCTGCCGGCACGGGGTCGAGCGCGCGCAGGAGCACCGTCTCGAGCTGCGTCGGGACCGCGGGGCGAACCGCGCGGACGCGTGGAACCGGTCCGGCCAGTCGCTTCGCGATGATCGATTGCGCGGTGGGTCCGGTGAAGGGCGGCTCGCCGGCCAGCATCTCGTACAGGACGCACCCGAGCGCGTAAATGTCCGTCCGGCCGTCGAGCCCGGCCTCTCCGGACGACTGTTCTGGACTCATGTAGTGCGGAGTGCCGACCTGGAGCCCCGTCACCGTGAGCCGCGCCTGCTGCGCATGGTCGATGGCGCGCGCGATACCGAAATCCGCAAGGACAGCGTGGCCGTCGGCCAGCAGGATGTTCTCCGGCTTGATGTCTCGGTGGACGATGCCCTGCCGGTGCGCGTGATCGAGCGCGGCTGCCGCCTCACAGCCGATTCGCACCGCTTCCTCGAGAGACAGCTGGCGCTGTCGCGACAGATGATCGCGTAACGACTCGCCCGCGACGAACGGCATGACGTAGTACAACATGCCAGCCACCTCGCCCGAATCGTATAGCGGCAGGATGTTGGGGTGTGTCAGCCTCGCCGCGATGCCGATTTCGCGCAGGAACCGGTCCGCGCCCAGGCTTTCGGTCAGATCCGCGTGCAGGATCTTGACGGCGACGTCACGGTCGTGCTTCCGATCGTGCGCCAGATAGACGGTCGCCATGCCGCCGCGGCCGATGCGCCGCTGGATCGCGTATCGATCGGCAAGAAGCGACGGAGGTTCACGCGTATCGTGCCGCATCGGAATCTCTGCCGTCGCTTCCTGCCTGCTGCATCAGAAGGGGCGGGCCGACACGTCCATTCCCGGTGCCGTCGTCAGCCGGGTCAGTCCCGTGCCGTCCGCATTCACGACGAAGATCTCCGCGTCGTGCGCGGTCGTGGACCGGGCGGAGCTGAAGAAGATCCGCCCGTCGCGCGACCAGGCCGGCCAACCATTGAGCAGCTTGTCGGCTTCGTCGCCCTCCGCGATCGGCGTCAGGTTGCGCTGCTCCGTACCGTCTGCATTCATGACGTACAGCGCGAAGTAACCGTCCCGCCCGGTCGCGAACGCGATCCGCTGGCCATCGGCCGAGACGACGGCCATCTGGTCATTGGTCGGAGCATCGGTCAGCTGCCGCGCGTCCGTACCATCCAGCATCATCATCCACAGGTCATGGTCGCGCCGGAAGATCAGACGGGATCCATCGGGCGTCCATTCCGGAAAAACATCCTCGCCCCCATGCTCCGTGATCCGTGTCACACCCGAGCCGTCGGCGTTCATGACATAGATCTCGTAGTTCCCATCCCGGTCGCTGTGGAACGCGATGCGCGAGCCGTCGGGCGACCATCGGCCCCAACCGTCATCTGCCGCGTGTCGCGTCAGATTGGTCGCGTCGCCACCGGCCACATCCATCGTGAAAAGGTCGCCGTTTCCATCACGATCGGATGTGAAAACGATGTGACGGCCATCCGGTGAAATGTCCGGGTCGGTGTCCTGCGCCGAATGCAACGTCAGGCCGATCGCGCCGGTGCCGTCCACGTTCATCACGTAGATCTCCGCGTTGCCGTCCCGCACCGAGTGGAACACGACGCGGGTGGGCACACGCGACTGCGATTCGGCACACGCCAACCCCGAGACAACTGCGAGAACAAGGAGATGGGCCCGGGCTCGAAAGGGCCGGGCGAACCCGGATCGGAGGGTCATCATCGCAACCTCCGGAACGTGGCCGGACGACTACGACGCCGTACCGGGACGCGGTCCCGGATCGCCACCATCATGTACGAAACGCGAGAGGGACGGCAAGAAGAACCGCGACAGGGGGCAGACAGCGGGCCGTCCTGGGCTTTCGAGTGAAGGGCCCCCGTCGGCCCCGTTTGTCCGTGGCCGGGCCTCGACCGGGTTGACGGTTGCGGGCGCCCTCTA
The DNA here is from genome assembly GCA_041617355.1 of Longimicrobiales bacterium. Lineage (GTDB taxonomy): Bacteria > Gemmatimonadota > Gemmatimonadetes > Longimicrobiales > RSA9 > JBFJPA01. The sequence goes on along the minus strand of JBFJPA010000007.1, from coordinate 1,883 downwards.
TATCCTTTCATCCGGATATGCGAATGAACGGCACCGCCGCCATCCACGACCGCCTGGGATCGCTCGCCGATACGACGAGGACCCGGCTTTTGCTGCTGCTGGCTCGCCACGAGCTGAGCGTCGGTGAGTTGTGCGGCGCAGTGCAGTTGCCGCAGTCGACGGTGAGCCGGCACCTGAAGGTGCTGTCGGATGAAGGCTGGCTGGTCACGCGATCGGAGGGACCCAGCCGCTTCTACCGATTGGCGCCTCGCCTGGACGGCGTTGCGCGGCGGCTGTGGCGGGTGGTTCGGGACGAGCTGGCGGCGGACCCGGAGTCGGTGCAGGACGAGGCGCGCGCGCAGCGGATCGTGAGCGAGCGGCGGGCGCGCTCACAGGAGTTTTTTTCGAGCGCTGCCGGTCAATGGGACGCGCTGCGTGCCGACCTGCTGGGTGCCCGGGCCGGACTGGCCGGGTTGTTGGCGCTGCTTCCCGACGATCTGGTAGTCGGGGATCTCGGGTGCGGCACTGGGGTCATCGCGGCGGAGCTGGCGCCGTATGTCGGACGCGTGATCGCGGTGGACGAGTCGAAGGCGATGTTGGCAGCGGCGCGTCGTCGGTTGGACGGTGTGAAGAACGTCGAGCTGCGGGCGGGCGAGTTGGAGGCGCTGCCGCTCGCGGACGGCGAGCTGGATGCCGCAGTGGTATCGCTGGTTTTGCAGTACGTTGCGGAGCCGCCGGTAGCGCTGGCGGAAGTCCGTCGGGTGATCCGGCCGGGAGGCCGGCTGGTGCTGGTGGACCTGATGGCGCATGGTCGAGCGGAGTACCAGGAGCAGATGGGTCACCTCTGGCAGGGGTTCACGGAGTCGCAGGTGCGGGACTGGTTGAGCGAGGCAGGGTTCCGGAATATTCGGTGGACGGTGTTGCCGCCGGATCCGCAGTCGAAGGGGCCGGTCCTGTTCGCAGCGAGTGGAATCGACAGAAACGGAATCGAGGGAAAGTGATGAGCACGTTGTTGGCCGAAAAGACGAAGACGGGCGCGGCGCGGCCCGCGTATAAGGTCGCGGACCTGTCGCTGGCCGAATTCGGCCGCAAGGAGATCCGCCTGGCGGAGCAGGAGATGCCGGGTCTGATGGCGCTGCGCGGGGAGTTCGCGGCGGCAAAGCCGTTGGCCGGCACACGCGTCATGGGCTCACTGCACATGACCGTGCAGACCGCCGTCCTGATCGAGACTCTGGCGGAGCAGGGCGCCGACGTGCGCTGGGTTTCGTGCAACATCTTTTCGACGCAGGACCACGCCGCGGCCGCGGCCGTGGTCGGTCCGAAGGGGACCGTGGATCAGCCACGCGGCGTTCCGGTGTTCGCGTGGAAGGGCGAGACGCTCGAGGAGTACTGGTGGTGCACGGAGCAGGCGCTGCTCTGGCCGGACGGTGGCGGTCCCACGTTGATCGTCGACGATGGCGGCGACGCGACCCTGCTGGTTCACAAGGGATTGGAGTTCGAGAAGGCGGGCCGGATCCCGGAGTTCGACGAGGCGAACGAGCCGGAGGAATGGGGCGTCATCCTCGACCTGCTGCGTCGCATCCAGCGGGAGGATCCGAAGCGCTGGCAGCGCATCGTGCCTGGCATCCGCGGCGTGTCCGAAGAGACGACAACGGGTGTGCATCGTCTCTATGAGATGGAGAAGAACGGGACGCTGCTCTTCCCGGCGATCACCGTGAACGACTCGGTGACCAAGTCGAAGTTCGACAACATCTACGGCTGCCGTCACTCCGTCATCGACGGACTGAACCGGGCGACGGACGTGATGCTGAGCGGCAAGCTCGCGGTCGTGTTCGGCTACGGCGAGGTCGGCAAGGACGGCACGCCGGAGGATCCGAAGGGCGTCCCCGTGTTCGCCTGGAAGG